>CAYVUI010000157.1:0-7820 GCA_964454745.1 uncultured Pirellulales bacterium
ATTAATAACTACTTCACATAAGTCGTATAATGTTGCGCGCAACATTATACGATGGACAAAGTATGATGCCAATGACCGTTTAGAGTATTATTATGTGCCGAATATGTCAGATCCCAATAATGTGGCTCTCAGCAATCAATATTATCAATATACGTGGGATGGCCTGGAACTTGAGTTAGATTATTATGACAAAAACATTGATGCCTCCAATCCTCAGCGTACATGGATTACGGAATATGATGCAGATGGAAATATCATTAAGGAGACTTCCGGCTGCAGTTCCGGTTGCGGGGGGGGAGCTGGCACATTCCAGAGTGTCGAGTATTATACCCAAGAGGGCCTGGAAGGTCTGGTCAAAAAGAGATTCAATGCGGATGGGGATGTCATTCTCTGGAATGAATATACGTTGCACTCCTATGGAGATCATGATGTCGATTTTTCAGTTGATATTGCAAACTCTGGTTTTGAATTGGCAGATGTTACGGAAGGGGTGTACGAGCAGAGTATTCCGGATTCCTGGACCGGTTCTGAGTATTCTGCAGGATCCGATCCCAATGTGGTTGTCTTTGATCCCAATAGTACGCAGTGGAATGCTCGTTATGCCCAGGGGCAAAGTATGCCTGAGGGTTCTCAGATGCTGACTCTGGATGGCGGATATGTCCAACTGGATCTTAATCAACATGTCCGTCGAAATACTAAGTATTATTTGGGTCTTCAGGCTGGTGCCTATGACGATGCGGGTACAAGTGACATTACTGTCAAGCTAATTGTGGCTCAGTATGATTCCGTTGGCAACGAAAGTACACAGGAAATCATTACCTTACAGGCTTCTGAAAACGATGATCTGACTGAAGAAGAATGGGTTGCATTAGGAGATCAATGGGACAGTTCAACGTCGCCAGGACTGGTCGGTGGTGTTTTTCGTATCTATATGACCGGTGAAAATGTAGATGTTGATGATTTACAACTGGATGCTACGACCCATTTTACCGGTCACACAAAACCGCTTCTTGTCTCACAAAGAGCGATTGATCCTATTGCCCAGGGCGATCCCAATGTCTGGTTTAGCCAATGGGAATATGATATCGTAAATGCATATGCCTATGAACGCAGATGGGTAGATGATTCTTACTATCGTCTCATTAAACATGAGTATCGGGATGAGTATTTTGGAAATAAAACAGCCCAAACGCAATATACCACTTTAAATGATGATCCCAATACACCTGCGGGTAATGCATTTAGAACACAGTATCTATCCATGACCAGTCCGGACGAAAATTACGAAGACCTTAGACAGGTAATTTATCCCTCTGGAAAGAGAATGGATGTAGAATTACTTAGTAGTGGTTTGGCGGAATTGACCTATGTTCAGGATATTGAAAATGATGCCAATACACCCTTTGAGTATTTTACTTATGATGGAAACGGAAATTTAACTGAACATACCGATGCACGTGGTGCAGTTACACAATATGATTATGACAATGATGATCAGATAGAAGAGATTCGTGAGCCTCTGATTAACAGTCAACGTCAAGTCATTGAATATGTGTATGACGGTGCAAAACGAATCAAAGAAGAAAAGAAAAAAGATACTGACGGAAACATTGTATCTACGAAGTATTACTATGAATCAATGACCGGCTACTTGACTTCCATTGTAGAGGATTATAATGGCGATGACGAGGCAACGACGCAATATCGATACAATGATTTTGGGCAGCAGGCACGTACCATTCATCCGGATGGCTCCGTGACAGGATCCTCCTATGGATTGGGGGGAGAACAAACCAGTGAGTTCACTTTAGCCTTTGCCGAGGATGTGGATGATGCGGATGCCAGTCTGTACCTGACAGCTCAGACGAAGTATGTATACGATTCTGACGGCCGGATTGAACAAATTTTGAAAGCGAAGGACACAGGAATATTCCTGTATGACAATCCCGATGATTGGGTTTATACGGAATATGAATACGACTTCCTCGGCAGAAAAACCGCGGTGGTGGAAGATGCCAATGACCTGGCACTGCGAACCACATATGAATACAACCATCAGGGTGAGGTTACCAAGGTAACCTATCCGACAGGCCGCTGGATCGAGACGATTCGCGATGGACGTGGGCTGGTCTGGAAGGAAATCGAGGGCCATGATGACCTCGATCCCAATCTCTACCCCACGACGATTTATGAGTATGATGCCAACCGGAATCTCGTCAAGAAAACCGATCCGGAAGGAATCATTACTGAGTATGTATACAACAACTATGACCAATTGATCCAGGAGAAGAAGGGGCTTCGAGAACCCTAAACCGGCATGAATAGGCAATTGGATATTTGAAATTTAATCTTTGGATTTCAGGATAAAGGGCAAACATAGATGAGTACCATCATAAAAAACTACGGCAAAATTGGCGGATTTTTACTGGTAATTCTTGCATTGATCTCCGTTATGTTAACTGCACTGTTCTTTCACAATACCTCTGAGCCGGCATTGGCCGAGAATCCGCAATCGGAGCCGGAGTCGATACAAGATCCCAATGTATCGGAACCGATTGTAGCCGAACAGGTTGATTTACGCAGTGAAAATCAGCGTGTCTGGCTCTCTGAGCAGGAAGTTACCTATATTGATGAAGAAACCGGTGAGCAAGTCGTGGAAACCGTGGTTAATCAGATTGTCGAAGTCGGTAGCGGTATTTGCTATAAAGATGCCCAGGGAGACTATCAACTGACGGATGTCCAGTGGGAAGAGCTTGTAGATGGATTTGGTATTTATAAAGCGGGTTACAGCCTGGAAATTGGTCAGACACTGGGAGACTGGCTGTCCTATCTGCAAAATGGTGATGAGATCCTGCTGCGTCCTGCGGTACTGGAAGTCGAAGAAAGCGGAACGGTTTTTAAAACCATTACAGCAAACCGTTTTTCGGTAGGTCAAATCGACCCTTCTGATCCAACCAGACTGGTGTTTGAAAACGCATTTGGAGAAGGGATTGATCTGGAACTTCAGGCCCATCCCTATGGCTTTCATCAAAATGTCATCTTTCAGGATTCGAGGCTGACCAATGGGGCTGATTTCCCGGTACAGGCTCAGGTTCATCTTCGAACTGAGATATCTATGGATGCATATGCCCGGGAGGGTGAACTCAATATTTTTCATGACAAAGAGCACGTCGGCACCCTGCAGGAAGCCATAGAAGCTCCCGCTATGAAAGGTGAAATCGTATTTACAGAAGTGGTTGAAGCTGAAGAGCAGATCGAGCAGCGATTAAAGCAGCGTTTTGCCCAATCCAAGGTATTTGATTCTGCCAAGAAGCCGATCCTTGCAGATAAGAAGTTTGTAGAAGATACGGCAGGCACTCTTTACCTGGAAGAAACATTACCCGTAGAATACATGCAGGAAGCTCAATATCCGGTCACGTGGGATTACGGAATTATTACGGCTTCCTGGGACCCCAATGACAGCATCTGGTATGCGGACAATACGTATCATGTGACCTCAGACATTATGATTCAAGATGGCGAATTGTGGATTGAACCTGGCACGATTATCAAAGCAGATCAAAACGCTGGAATTTCCACCGGAAGTAATGGTAAGCTTATTGCCAGGGGTAAACCTTTGAACCAGATCTGGTTTTTCCAAAGCAGTCGAAGTGGAGTTGGGTCGGCAATTACGGGAGGATCGGGGCCATGGGATGGAATCGAAATTGGAGATGGCAGTGAGATGGAATGGGTCTCCATTTTTGATGCAACGACGGGTTTAACAATTTCCGACCGACCTGCCATCCCCCTGCGGCACCTTCATGTGGTTGCGTGCACAAAAGGAATACTCATCTTAGATGGAGCTTTGGAGAGTTCAGATGACCCCCTGTATCTGTTTAACAATGTTGTAAATAATAATTCCAGTACAGGCATCGAGATCGACGGGGATGATGGTCAGGTGCAACTGATCAATTGTACAATCTATGACAATACTTCTTATGGCGTTTATGTCAAGGACACGTGCAGCCACGACCTGAAGATGAATAACAACCTGTTTACCAATACCTCTGGTGTTGGAATCGGTGTCTATAATGCCTCTTCCAGTTATGATCCTAATTCCCCGAGTGATCCCTGTACGCCGGGCCTTTCTGTATTTGAGCTGAACTATAATGGGTATTATAATCTTGTCAATGAAACTTCCGGCCTGGTAGAAGGCCCGAATGATATTACTTTGACCGTGAATCCTTATGACACCACGAATCCTACATGGTATCCCGTAAGTTATTTTTACCTGAATCAGACAGCCAATGGCGGAGAGGCGGTTAAAAACGCAGGTCTTGCGATTACAGATCCCAATATTGGTTATGGCGATCCAAATGACTGGTCGATTTATCATGTTCCGATGGATGGAGTAACCGGTTTCTCTTCTACGACAACGATCTCCACAGATACGACCTGGCAGCCGCAATACGGAACCTGTGACACCGGGAATCTGGCCCTGGGCTTCCATCATCCCAGGATAGACTATTATTTACATAAGAACTCTTTAGTAATTATCAATGGCTCTGGTGGAAGTACTGCAACATTAGAGGTCAAACCCGGCACGGTGATTTCTCATTATAACAATTATCTTGGAGGTCGTGGTATTCTCAGGATCGGGACAAGCGGTAAATTCATTTGTAAAGGCGATCCTTTTAATGGAGGATATATTCAATGGCTCGAACGCGGTCAGGCAACCTATCACTGGTCTGTAGGGACTCCGCACTATACCTCCTATTCGGCCATTGAGTTCTTGGAAGATGAGGGGCAATCTGCAGAATTTGAGATTGCCTTTACGGAATTTCGAGGTCTTGGCAGTATTCAAATTAATGACTATTGGCATGAAGACAGTGTGATCCAGGATTGTATTTTCAAGCTGAATCGTTATGCAATTCTAGGGTACGGTACGGGTGATTCTTTTGGGCTTTACAATAATCTCTTTAGTGAAAATTACTGTGCGGTTTATTCGCCCCGTACCGGAATGGATCTCATCAACAATACCTTCGAAAGAAATATATTCGCGATCTATGCCTATAGTGGCTTTTCTACAGATCCATGGATTGATATCAAAAACTGTTTCTTTGTAGATAATACTTATGGAATCTATCAAAACCTTAGCCAAAGTGTGACGGAAAGTTATAATGCCTTTTATGATAATACAACGGCCCTGACCATAGACAATCTGGACGCCACGGACTGGGCAGATCCCTGCACCCTCAATGCCCAGTGGCTCAGTGAGAATCCAATGGACTCAAGCTGGACAGATTTTTATGAACGCTTCCGGATTGATACCACCAGTCAGATTGTCGATTCCGGCTATGACCCAAGCTCGGAGGGTATGTATGGTTATACCGCGTTTTTAAACGGCACCGTCGATGATCCCAATATGGATATCGGGTATCATGTTCCTGTAAACCTCGATACCGATGGAGAGGGCCTTCTGGACTTTGATGAATACTGGGCTGGAAGTGATATAAATGACCCAGATACCGATGATGATGGCCTGACGGATTATCAGGAAGTGAAAACCTATAATACCGATCCGACATTACCGGATACCGATGGGGACGGCCTGCCGGACGGCTGGGAGGTTCAGAACAGCCTCGATCCACTGGATGATACCGGCAGCAATGGTGCATCAGGCAATCCGGACAGTGACGGCTTTACCAACATGATGGAATACAATGCCGGTCTCGATGCCCAGACGGATAACGGCAACCGGGTCACACTGTATGAATACGATGCGGGCGGCCAAATTACTCTCCAGCGGGAAATTGAATCCAACAATGGCATTCTCTATATGACAGAAACGCAGACCGATTATGATATCCTGGGCCGGACCACCCGAACCCGGCAGCTTGCTTCACCCGGTATCGGCACGGGCAAGGGTACGGATAACAGCAACGACCGGATCACCCTGTATACGTATGATATCGCCGGGAATGTCAAGAAAGTAATTCGCAAAAAAGGCACCAACAGTGACCCGGACATTGAGCAAACCGGCGACCTGGTGACTGAAAACTTCTACGATGCCTTAAACCGCCTGACTAAGGTAACCGATGCCCTCGGTCAGGATACCACGTACACCTATACCGACAGCGGACAGGTTTCAACCGTGACAGATCCCCAGGGGAATACAACCACCTATGGATATGGTAATGGTCGGCTTATCAAGATTACCGATGCCGAAGGTCATTATCGCACTATGGATTATGACAGCCAAAGCCGCCTGATCCAGGAAACAGCGTGGGACCATAAGGGCTATCCGGCAGATCCGAATTATCACGAGGCCCTTGAGCAGAAACGCTTTGAATACGATGGCATAGGGCATGTGACCCGTCAGGCGGTGCTCGTTGATGCCTCTCAGGCGTATTCTACGGATGTCAGCACGGAATACGACAAGATCACCGATTACACCTATGGCGATGCCAATGACGTCTATGCCGGGCTGCTGGTCAGCCAGAGCCTGTATTACGGAGGAACGGGGCAAAACCTCGTAACCGCCCAGACCACCTACGATTATGACTACCTGGACCGTCTTACCATTACCACCAATCCTGCACAGGACGAAACTCACCTGTTTTATAACGCCGCAGGCCAGCTCGTGCGCCGCCAGCAGGTGGACAGCAATCCCATCCAGGGCCAGTCGGACCCCAATCTCGTAACAGACCTCTACTATGACGACCTTGGGCGTCTGATTACATCCATAGACAAACCCCAGAACCCTGACGCCCAGAGCGATTCTTCCTGGCAGACGACCCAGTTTGAGTACGGACTGGACAACCTCGTCCAGCAGACCCAGCCCAACGGTATCATCACCACCTTTGGCTACAATACTTTTAACGAAAAGACAGCACAGGTCAGTGACGCGGCTGTAAGCGGAATTGGGCAGACTACGCTCTACAGCTACAACCGCGTTGGCTGGATGACCCAGATTGCCGGAAACACCGATGAAGAGAATCCCAATACCTGGCAGACGACAGTCTATTCTTATGACAATCTTGCCCGGGTGACCCAGATCACCTATCCGGACAGCGAGACCATTGGGTATGCCTATAACCTCGGCGGCAAGGTCAAACGCCGCACCGATCAGAGGAATCTCTCTACCTGGTACGCCTATGACAGCGTCTATAATATGACCCAAAAGGCCACCGACCCCAACCAGACCGAATACATCATCGAGACCTTCAGTTACGATGGAATCGCCCGGATGGCCTCCGCGGCCAAATCCAGCTTCGTGCAGGCTGATCCCAACGATATTGAGACCGTCATTTATTCTGGCAGTTTTACCTACAGCGACCTTGGCCCGATGGCTTCGTCCAGCGAGTCCTACTTCGGCGGTTCCGCCAAAACCGTCTCCTATTCTTATGACCAGCAGGGATACAGGGCCTCAACCACCTACCCCAGCACGGATGTGATTACTACTATAAATGACCATGCCGGGCGGGTAAATCAGGTCAAAGTCGGGGTAGCGACACTGGCCGATTACGACCGTGCCGGACCAAGAGTGGTACGCAGGGCCTATCCAACTGCTGTCGGGACAACGGATTACGCTTATGACAACCTGGGCAGAATTACGGAAATCGCGGCTTCCAACGGCGGCGGCACCATTATTGACTTCAATTACAGCTATGTTGCCAATGAGAACAATATCTACCGGAAAACGTTTGATCATCGCAGTGGCGATCCGTATAATGAGTACAGTTATGATGATATCGACCGTGTAACCGGAGTCGATTACCTCGACTCCACGAGTGAGGCGTTTACAATGGACGACCTGGGCAACCGTGACAGCGTGACCG
>CAYVUI010000158.1:0-7767 GCA_964454745.1 uncultured Pirellulales bacterium
ACTGCCGCCTGCGGTATCGAACTGAACTAAGGATTCACCGGTCTCTTTGGTTTGCTTGTAGCCGTAGCGTGCCATTCCCAGCCAAAGCGAAGGGCCTACCGGTTCCACCGAGCGGCTTTGACGCGGTATCTGCTGATACGTTTGCGGCGAAGTGGTATGTAGAGCATCCAGGGCCTCGATCTCATCGTCGGTGCCCTTGATGATAAAGGTTAAGATCGCACCTTCGCCCTCACCTAAGGTCACTTCCCGGGAACTGAATTTTTCTTCGCAGGTAATCATAGATCAGTCTTCGGTCCTCAGTCTTCAGGAAAAAGTAGCGCTATTGTTTTTCGTTTCATCTAAGATGCGGCGGGTATTGCGGGCGGTTTGTTCACAGGCCAGGGCCGTTCGGTCCAGGGCAGAACCTGCACCCAGACCCGACAATTGGACCGATTGAAACGTCCCGGCAATGGAGATCTTTTGCGCCTGCTGGTTTAAAAAGTCGCCGATATCGAACATTCGGTTCTGGATTTCATTGGAGGCCGCGTCTCCTTCTTTGGCGGCCGCGATGGACTGCTGCCACTGACTACGGGCTGCTTGAAGTTTATCTTTCGTCTCCTGGATTTGCTTTTCGTAATCATGCTGAAGGTCGTCCATGCGTTTTTGATACTTGCGGGCCAGGTCTTCAAGGTTCTGATCGTGTTCGTCCTGGGCGGCATCACGCAATTGATCTCGTTTTTCCTGGGCATCGCGAAGCGCCCGGGTCTTTTCGTTCTCGATCTCCTCGATTCGCTGCTGGGTCTGGTCATCGAGGGATTTGGTTACAAACTCCATATCAATCGAGTCATCAAAGAGGCTCTGGAGCCAGAACCATTTCTTCGCGATCCAGTTCGCGGTCTTTTCAATCAGGATCTGGTGCCAGGATGTAAAGGTTGACCAGGCTTTCTTTAGGCCCGCCACCGCCTCGATCAGGGCGGTCACCAGTCCGTGGACCGAGACCTCCCATGCCGCTTGCATGCCATAAAACGCATCGAAGGCGATCTGTAAAAACTTTTGCTTAAAGCCAAGCCAGTATTTACCCAGGAATTTAATTCCTCGCAGCCACTGGAACTGCAGGGTCAGCCACAAAATCCTGCCTGCCAGGGCAATATCGCCATTGGCCAGGGCCTGAGAGATGGCGGTGATGGACTTTTGGATATCACCAGCTAAAGATTGGAACTTATTTTTAAGCCAATCGACCGCCTTGCCGCCGACACCGCTAAAATAGATCAATGCCGCCCCAAGGGCAGTAATCGCGGTAATCGTTAGCCCCACGGGCGAAACAATCGCTGCCAGGGCAATCTTAATCAGGCCAAGCACAGATGCAATTTTACCGATCAAAACAGCGACACCACTGACAATCGTACCAAAGACCACAAAGGTCACACCCGCGGCGACCAGTCCCGCACCGACCGATGCAATCATAAAGATAATCGTCCGATTGGCCTTGATCCAGGTATTGACCCTGGCCACAATCCGGGCAATCGTATCGGAGATCAGCTGCAGCGTCGGGGCCAGGACACTTCCGATATGGAACGTACTCATTTTTAGAACCTTCCACAGCCGGTCCATCGCATCGGTAAATTCCTCGGCGGCTGCGGCATCTTCGCTGCTCATTGTAAGGCCCAGTTTGCGGGCCTCTTCCTGCAGGGCCTCAATCCCCGCCGCGCCCTGTTCGAACATCGGCAGCAGGTTCGTACCCGTCCGGCCAAACAGTGACATCGCAATCGCGGCCCGTTTGGTAGGATCGTCGATTTTACTGATCCGCTCGGCTAAAAGCTTAAATTGCTCCTCGGGCGAGAGGCCATCGAGGTCTTCAAATGTAAGTCCAAGGTCAGCCAGGGCATCGACCGCGGTACTTAATCCTCTGCCCGCATCGTAAATCGACCGCTGCATCTTGCGAAACGCCATCTCCAGTGACTCAAACTCCGTACCCGTCTGACTGGCAACGTAACGAAGTTCAGATAAAGTTTCCACCGACAATCCCGTCCGTTTGGCCATTTTGGCAACTTGATCGCCGAATTGACTGAAGGTCCTGGCCGCCGCGATCATCGGGACACTGATCGCGGTGCCCAGAGCGATCATTTTTAGTCCCAGGTTGCGGACAGAGCTGCCAAACGCGCGAAGTTTCTTCTCCGCGGCCCGAAGACCTCGCACCAGCTTCGAGTGATCGGCAAATAACTCGACATACGCTTGGCCCGCACGGATTGCATTGGATTTGGCCATAATCAATCTCCAGTTTTAACGCCCCGGTCTTCTTCAAAGAGCAGCTTTTGGCCCTCTATCTGAACCGGAGAACTTGCAAAAGCGGACTGCCGGAACTGCCCCGACCTCTCAATCCTGGGAGGATTGCGGGTCTCTCTTGACCCCTCGCCCGCGTCAATTTGCCAGCATAAATCACTGTGCTTGGGATAGCCGCGTGTCCAGGATACGCTGCTTTCACCCAAAAGCTGCTTCCTGCGCTGATGGCTGCATAAGAACCGGCAATAACGAAACTGTTTGCCCCGGATTCTTTGAAGGCCCAGTCCGGTCCAGACCCTTTTACTGCGGCTGCCGAACCGGGTAATCATCAGTCGCGGATGGACCGGCTCATGGTCTTCTGTCAGATAGATTTCCGTCTGGATAAACCCGCCATAGAGCCAGTTTGCCCCCTGATAGACATAACCGGGCTTACCGCGAATCCCATCGGCCCAGGTAAACAGCACAACCTTGTGGGGCTGATGGTGTCGGAACCATCGTTCACAACCGGCCAGCAGCTGGCTCTCAGTATTACGCGGCAGCTCGTCGCGACAGCACATGCGATTGAGTTCCCAATAACTCTCGGTATCCAGTGAGGGGAACAGTTTTTGAATCGTATGCCGGGGCCGCGTCCCCCAGCCCCAGAGGGTTACACCCGCCAGCCCTTTTTTGTCATAAAAGCCAAGCGAGACCATGCAGTGCGGTGGAAATACATCGCTGTAATGCCACCGCACGCACAATGCCTTCGCTTCCCGGATTGAAATCGGTTCCACGGCGATCACTTGACATCCAAACCCGAGGAACCCTTAAGATTCGAGATCACCTGATCTTTCCGCCGGTTGTCCGCCGAGGTGCCCAGACCCAGTGATGCGCCCAGCAGACCAATCCCAATCGGGATCAGCGACACCGGGTTAATGGAACCTTCTGCCGCTTCAGTTGCGACCAGGCCAATCGTATCTAAGATTTGCTCTCGAAACTGATCCTGCTTATCAAGGTCATTGATTCCCGACTCGACTTGTTTGTTAAACGCTGCAATTTTTTCGTTAAAGGCCGCCACCTTCGAGTCCAGCTGGACCCTCTCGATGGCATACTCCTTCTCGGTGTCGATGACCTGCCTCTCGAATTCCATGCGGTTGACCGCCAGGTGCTGGCCTTCATTATTTTGAATGAGGCCGGTTGTCCGCGACTCACAGCCGACGACCCCAATCAGCAGGGAGAACATCACCGCAAAGAGCAGCGCCGAGATGACGGTGTAACGATTGTGATCGAGCCATTTGAGGGTGTTACTCAGTACATCGGTTTTCATGGTTTTTGTCTCCTGTAAAAAAGTTTCGAAGTAGTTCGATATTGTCCTTGTCAATCACAGTGCCTTTGACGTTTTTTGCGGCAAACGGATCAAAATCACTGACCGTAAAGGCACGGGTTTTCTTTGGATCGCGGTTGACGTTGGCGATCAGGGCCATCAGCGATGCCGTCTGCTGCCACTGATGTTGCTGCTTCGCCTCGGTCATGAGCAATAACTGCCGCAGGGTCAAGGGTCCCGGATCGACACCGACGATTCCGGCCCATTGATAGACAGCTTGCCAAAGATCGATTCGACCTCCTTTATCAGATCGAGATTTTGGAGCGTCTCGGTCGTTCGGGAGATAGCCAGATCGATCATCTGCTTTTGCGTGGCGACCGCCTGGGCCCGGTCCAGGCGACCGCGTTTGCGGAAAAAATCCATCAATTCATCGTAGAAGGCATTGACCGCATTGCAGATCGCATCGCCGCCCAACGCCTGGCCGAACTGGACGTCACTGATCCCGGCCTCATCGGCCTGGGGTTTGACCAAAACATAAATCACGTCACAGAGCAGGATTTCATCGGTGCCAAGCTTCGTAAGCAGTGGCGGCTCGCCCTGTTCGGGAGCGAGCAGGTTCACATCCAGCAGGTCACGAACCCGCTTGGCCGAATCAAAAGTAAGTTCCAATTGCCATTGTTTGCCGTTGTTGTCTTTAAATGTTTTCATATTCTTCGTTCCTTTTTATTCGCGTTTCCTTTTGAGTCCTTAGTTTCCGGTCTTTTGACCGTAGAAATTTATCTTAAAATTGAAGTTAATTCCCTGAAGCCTGAAGCCTGAAGCCTGAAGCCTGAGGACTGAGGTCTGAGGTCTAAAGTGACCGCTAGGTCACGCTTACCCACTCGACGAATTTGGCCAGTTTGGCGGTCACAGAGACCGTGATCGCCTCTTCCAGGGCCTCGTTTCGCGAGAAGTTGGTAATAGACCAGTTGCCCCGCGGTCCCTCTGCGCCGCTGGCGTCCTTGGCATCGGTCAACACCGCCAGTGCCACCTCGGTCGCATTTAAAAACGCGTTTTTGATCGCGGTAAAGCCCGCATCTGAAGGTTTCCAGACCATCTCGAACTCACAGCTGCATTCACGCAGCGTCGGCGCGGTCGCCCGCCAGCCCTGATTGGCCCGGGTCGTAATATCGGCCTCCCCGGCCTCCATCGAGAGGGTGACATCCTTTACGTTGGCCATCTCGGTCAAGGTCGTCAACTCGTCATCGGCTGCGCCTTGATAGATCTTGGCGTTCATTCCTAAGATAAAATCTGCCATTGTAGGTCTCCATTAACGGATACTGTTTTTCCAAAGGTTCGGTAACTTCGGTTTCTCTTTCTCAAAGGCCGGGCCCATATAAGGCCGGGCCGCAATCCTGACGTTTTTGTTTTTGACCTTCGTCTTGCCGCCGTATTCCAGGACGCTGGGGGCGTTGGTCTTTTGGTTGAGTTTCGCAGGGCCAACCACAACACTGCGGTTATCTCGTTCATA
Source organism: uncultured Pirellulales bacterium (assembly GCA_964454745.1). Taxonomy (GTDB): domain Bacteria; phylum Planctomycetota; class Phycisphaerae; order Sedimentisphaerales; family Anaerohalosphaeraceae; genus CAYVUI01. The sequence goes on from CAYVUI010000158.1 coordinate 5,070, forward strand.
GCCAAAGAAGATAAACCGCTTCAAGAGCCCCGTTCGGTTCGAGGGCGGCTGACCGGGTACAGATTCCCGGCGGCGCTTGCGGATACTGCTCCTTGCCATCCTGCGAACAAACGCGCCAAAGCGGCTCAGTACTGACGCAGTGGCCTTGTCCATCGAGGCAAGGACCTTTTTGCTGTCAAAAAACAAGGGCTTGTGGTTACGGCCGGTCATTGTTTGGTGATCTTTCCGATCTGCTCTTGAATTTTGGTTTCAACCTCGGTTTTTGACGTTCGGTATGATTGCTTCTGTGACTGCAGCTGGGCAATCTGTTCGTCTATTCTGGCGATCTCCGTATCCATATCCGATACCCGCAGGGTTTGTCGAATGCCCGTTGGGTGGATCATCAGCAGTCCGTCTTTCGTAATGTGTCGGGTCAAACTCATAGATTTCGAGTTCCTACAAATAATTGAGACCCTTGGGTCGTTTTGGAAACGGTCATTTGCGATGAACCCTGCATCAGCACCGTCAGTGCCATCGACGTGTTCATGCGATACGTGGTGCTCGACCAATAAGAATCGGCGACACGAGCTCCGCTAAACACTGTGAACATACGCCCCAGACCATAATCGATAATTGAACTAAGCTCGCGAACATTCGGCAATCGCCAATCGGAGAACCCGGCAAACGTTGAAGCCTCCAGAGCGGTAATGGAGTCATACCAACTGGGTTTAGTATTATTATGGAATGTGTCAATATTTTTAGGCCACACCAATGAAGTCGCATGATCAATCACAACCAAGTCACCACCTATATCCGCCACCTCAAATCGCGTCGCCGGATCGTATCCCGCCCGGTAATAGCCATCGTCTCCGCTGGAATAGCTGATAAACTGTCCGGTCACCGGCAGTTGACTGGCCCCGCCTCCGGATGGATCAATCAAATACGGCATTACCAGGTCCCCCCAATCAAGGTCACTATATCGCCACTGACCCCTTTGACCTGAATCGCGGACAAGTCCACATGATGCAAGGTGTGCCATTCACCAGGGACCAGGGGGATGTCCTGTCCGGTGTCGCCCAACAGGTAAATGACTTCTGTATTGGTCGGTGGGGCCGATAGCGTCACCGTCGCCACCGTTCTTTTTGAAGCCATAGGTTGATAGGACGGCGTTAAGTCGATTTTTCGGGCAATCAGATTATTCATAGCAGCACACCCTCTGATAGGTCACCGTAAAGATACTGGTAAAGGTCCGCTGATTGGCCAAATGATCGGGGACATACACCGGGTCATTTTGGCTGCGAAGCCAGCTCGCATCCGGACAGGAAACCAGCTTTCGATTGCGAAGGAACACCACAATCTCCTGCACAAAATCCAGCAAACCGGGCAATTGGGTCTCCAGGTCACCCTCGATCTTCTTTTGAATCCCGATATCGACGCTGCATTCCTGCCGGGTATATTGCCTGGAAAACGGGCTGTATTCGATGGATTTGGGAACTACGGTCACCTTTAGCTCGGTCAGCTGGGACAGATCAAACTCGGGCAGCAATAGCCTCTGTGCGGTAAAGGACTGACTGAAACTGTGATTATTCAGCTCTCCGGTAACGCCATCTGCGATTTTTAGGATGTCATGCATCTGATTTTACCCCACAAACAATGAGATTACCGTAGACGCCAGTGCCGTTCCCAAGCTGCCCAGCACAAACCACATCATTTTGCTGCGAAAGAGTTTCTCCTGCTCCAACCGGTCCACCCGGGTAACCAAACCGACCTTGCCGTTACCTCGAATAGCGGTATCGAGCTGGTCAAGCTTGGAATTGAGCTGAGAGAACTCATCCTTACACACCGATTCATATTGCGTATTTTCGCACATAATCACCTCACAAAGTTTCCGATTTCATCCATTGGGTATGGACCCGAAGCACTTGTTGATTGGAATCACTAAACCGCCAGCAGCCCTGACCGGCGATATTCATGACCTCGTAGGTAATGATCTTGTCCTGATGGGCAAGCCGGATCGTATCGCCTGGAACCGGATAATCTCGCTCATCGTCAAAGAGCAGTTCATCACCGGCCAGGATAAAATCCACACTGGTTAGCTTATTGCGGATGCCATATTCGTCCTGGACCTCATGTTCACTCTTGCCAATCGTGACATGGACCATCAGTTCCTCGCTGCCCCGGATATACAGCGCCGTCCGGGACAGGTGCTCTAACCGCTGGCTTTCCAGCCAGGCGGCCGCATTGGAAAGAAGGTCGGTCATTACTGCTCCAGTCGAATAAGAACGGTGTCATCACCGGTTCCCGCCGTAGCGACTGCCTTGCCGAGGTACTTATGAGTTCCCTCATCTTCGGATACCACCTGAGATGCGGTTGCATTCCAGTAAACCTTCGTGCCAACCAGGATCGCAGTCTCGGAGCCGCTGGCCTTGGGCATCTCGAAGACGCCTTCGACCGCCAGAGCACCCAGCTGATTGGCCTCGATATCGACCTTGGCGATGCCGATCAGGTCCTGCAATACGACCACATCCCCGGCGGTCACAGCCGCCGAGGGGGTATAGTCAATGGATTTGCCATCTTGAATAAAACGTGCCATAAAAATGTCTCCCAAAAGAGGTTGTCAGTTTCGCTTACGCTTCGCCCTTCATTTTGATTGCCCCGCGATAATCTTCGTGACTCCCACAACTACAAAAATCTTTTGCGAAGCATCCATAGACATCTT
>CAYVUI010000159.1:0-7640 GCA_964454745.1 uncultured Pirellulales bacterium
ATCTCAAATATTTTAAACTCGCACATCTGACCTTTTTAGAGTGGACTCATTTGTACTATAAAATTCGTACACTTGTACGATTCCGTTCTACAAAGATGTCGATACATGGAAATCCTCTACAATAATGTATCGGAACCCCAAATTTAATACAAATGTATGAAACGTTTGTATTAAACATTTGTATTAAAAATTCATACAAACGTATGAATTAATGGACTCATAGTTGTCTATTTTCACAATAGTGGATGTGCTGAAACCTGAAATGTTAAAGGAATTGACCTGAAAAAAAATGTGAAATTTCCCCCAAAAACTCTTGCCACCTACCCCCAGGATAAGGTATTATCTCGCTTTTGACCCGATTCGGGCGGTTAGCTCAGTTGGCTAGAGCACCTGCCTTACAAGCAGGGGGTCACAGGTTCAAGTCCTGTACCGCCCATTTTTGTAAGTGTTTTATATGTATATGTTTACGATGATCCACTTCTTCATATTTCATCATATTGCCTGAATAAACAGGTCTTTCATACCATTGAAATGCAGCCGCCAGCATATCAAGCCAGCGTTTTGAGGGTTTGCATGGTAAAATATCTCAAAATATGTTAAAAAATTATAATCATTTTCAATGAATCTATTATAAATATTTGGCCAGATAGGCTATTGGAATTTACTCCTGTAGGCAGAGGGAGATAAATTGGTGGTCCCCTTGAATAGTTTTGAAAAATAAGACAAATCGTGAAATCCGCACTGATAAGCCACGGCTTTAATCTGAAAATCCGTTTCACGAAGAAGTCTTTCTGCCTTTCTCATCCTGGTCTGTTTTAGCCTCTGGCCGATCGTGATACCCGCACATCTTTTGTATCTTCTCATTGCGGTTCTAAGGCTCATCTTTAGATGGGCTGCGATTTCATGGGTTGTGATATGCTTATCCAGGTTGTCTTCAATGAACTGATTTACAAGTTTTTCAAGTCGGGTTTCATTCTGTGAAGTATATTTTCGTTTCGAATGTATATTTTGTGCAGAGACGGTTGCTCGAAGCAGGCTAATGATCGTCATTTGCACGCAATCAATGAGGAAGTTGTCGTAGCAGATTTTCTTATTTTTCAGTTCATCGATGGCAAGGTTATAATATAACATATAGTCTTGTGGTAGCTTATAAACGATTTGGTTTGCATTTTTTATTTTTTCGTAAATCTTTTCCATTTCGGTTGCCGGCGGCGAATTGAGACTTTGGATATTTAACCACCAAATCTGGGCCATGATATCCGAATCTACGGATATCCAGTTGTGTATCTCTCCGGGAAAAGTGATGGTAAATTTTCCGGGATTGAAGAGCCGAGATTTTTTCGCAGAGGAAATTCTCCCTTTTCCTGAGAAGGGAACATGGATTTCAATGAAGCTGTGGGTATGGTCTTTGAGTCCGCAATATTCCGTTCGCGGCAGGATATGTGAATCAAGAATTTCGATGGCCAGGCCGTCCAGTTCGAATTCATGGACAATCGTGGGCAGTTCCCTCAGGAGGCGGTCATGCTGTTTGTAATTTTTCGGCGGTTTTATTATATTCTTTACGGCCACTTTTGCTGTCCGTTCTGCCATTGTGTAAATCAATATTTCAACTTTACCAGTATAATAAAAGCGACATTATCGTTCCAATACAAAACCCAAAAAAAGTCAGTTTTTCCAAATAATTGGCTAAATTATCATAATATTCAATCTTTATTGTTAAAGGTCTGTTATTGTAAAATCAGAATTCAGAATGATGATTCATTTAGGAAAACTGCAATGAAACAAAGAGAGATTGTGCCTTTAAACCAGAAGTGGCTATACGGCGGGAAGTACCGCAGGGGGTCTGAAAAACGGGGATTTGACGATTCACATTTTGAGAAGGTGACAATCCCTCATACGAATAAGCTTTTCAATTGGCACCAGGTAGATAACAAGGAGTATTCCTTTGTCAGTATTTACAGGCGGTATTTCAAATTGCCGTCGCGTATGCGTGCCAAGCGGGTTTTTGTGGAGTTTGAGGGGATTTCGCTCGCTGCGGAAGTGTATGTCAATGACAAAAAGGCGGGAGTTCACAAGGGAGGGTATACCCCTTTTCGTTTTGAGATCACGGATTTCCTGGAACAAAGCAGGGAGAATCTGCTGGCGGTAAAAGTCGATTCGAGGGAGCGTGAGGATATTCCTCCTTTTGGCGGTACGGTGGATTATTTAACCTATGGCGGGATTTACCGCGAGGTGAATCTTTTGGCGGTCAACGATTGTTACATTCGTGATGTGTTTGCCAAACCGATCCATGTGCTTCGGGAAGCGAGGAAACTGGAGGTTGAATGCCGGTTGGATGGTTGGGATCATCAGGGGGCATACGCCGTTGAGGCAGGCATTTTCGATGGGAAAAAGAAGATTTCGGGCCTGGTGCACGAAGTTTCAACTGACCGTTTTTCAATAACGATAGCCGGGCTTGAAGAAGTGGAGTTATGGGACATCGAAAGTCCCAAACTGTATGATCTGCAAGTGGTTCTCAAAAAAGACGGCGGCAGGATTGACCATTATAGCGTGAAGGTGGGCTTCCGGAAGGCGGAATTTACCAGGACGGGTTTCAAGTTGAATGGCAGAGTGGTCAAGCTTCGCGGATTGAATCGTCATCAGAGTTATCCTTACATCGGGTATGCGGCACCGAAGCGATTGCAGCAGATGGACGCGGATTTGCTCAAATTTGCGACCAAATGCAATATTGTGCGTACATCCCATTATCCTCAGAGCCGTCATTTTCTGGACCGATGTGACGAGATCGGACTTCTGGTATTTGAAGAGATTCCCGGCTGGCATAATATTGGCGATGAAAAGTGGAAAGAAATCACATACCGGAACCTGGAGGAAATGCTGATCCGGGACCGCAATCATCCTGCGATTATTCTCTGGGGCGTGCGAATCAATGAATCCCTGGATGATGACGCGTTTTACGCGGAAACCAATCGAATCGCCCATGAACTGGATGAGACCCGCCAGACGGGAGGGGTTCGGCACTTTTTTGAGTCTCATTTGCTTGAAGATGTATTTACGATTAATGATTTTCGAACGAATCCTCTGCAAAAGCCCAATCACCCATTGTACCTGATAACGGAATTTTGCGGTCATATGTTTCCGACCAAGGTTTATGACAACGTAGAGCGCGTGACGGAACATGTTCGCAAACATGCTGACCGGCATAACCAGATTTGCGGCGACCGCCGCTTTGCCGGTGGGATTGCGTGGTGTATGTTTGACTATAATACACATTCGGATTTTGGTTCGGGTGACCGCTTTTGTCACCATGGGGTGTTTGATACGTTCCGATTTGAAAAACAGGCGGCGTGGTTCTATAAATCGCAGTGTGACCCGGAAGATGAGATTGTTCTCGAACCGGTTTTTTCGTGGAGCATTGGCGATTGGTCGGAAGGCGGAGGACTTCCTTATGCAATGGTTTGCTCGAACTGTGATACGCTGAAGTTTTATCTTGGCGACCAACTGGTCGCGACGGAGAAACCGGATCGTAAGCATTTTGGGAATTTGCCTCGCCCGCCGTTTGTGTGTACGAAACTGGTTCGGATCTGGGGAGACCGTTATGGGGATCTTCGGATTGAGGGCTTTATTGGAGGGAAAAAAGTCGCGGTAAAACGGATGTCTTCTTCGGGGTTGGACCGTAAGTTTCATCTGTTTACGGATACGGACAGGCTGTATGCCGACGGGGTAGATATGACGTTTGTCCGATTTATGGTTACGGATGAATACGACAATATGCGGCCGTACGCACAGGGGGCTGTATCGCTGGAGATCAAAGGGCCCGGCGAGATCATTGGGGAGAATCCTTTTGCCCTGGTTGGCGGCAGAGGGGCGGTACTGGTTCGATCCAAACAAACGGCCGGGACGGTAAGGATTTGTGCGAAGCACGCGGCATTCGGAAGCCGGGAGGTGAAAATCCGGGTTTTGAAGGCGGAAAAAGAGACAATATGATAGGAGTAAACCTTGACGAATAAAAAAAGGGTGCTTGCGAGTATCCACCATCAACAGCCGGATCGGATTCCCTATCATATTTCTTTTACGAAGCCGGCACTGGATCAGATGATCGCTTATACCGGAGGCCGTGACTTCATGGCACAACTGGATAACTGTTTCGCGTTTAAAGAGGCGACAATTGGAAGAGGCTTCAAGCAGGTGGAGCGGGATGTCTGGGAGGACGAATTCGGTGTGAGATGGAATCGCTCTGTAGATAAGGATATCGGGGTGGTTTGTAATCAGCAGGTTACGCCCGAGAGCATTGATGAGTATTCGTTTCCCGACCCGTTGGATCCTCTCCGGTATGAGGGACTGGATGATTTACTCCGAACGAATAGTGATAAATTTGTCGCGGTATCAATAGGGTTTAGTCTTTTTGAACGAGCGTGGACTCTCGCGGGGATGGAGAATCTGTTGATGGCGATGGTTGCTGAGCCTGGTTTTGTACACAAACTTCTTGACCGGATACTCGAATATAACCTAGCGGTGATTGACAAAGCGTGCAGTTATGATCTGGACGGAATGCGTTTCGGCGATGATTGGGGGCAGCAGAAAGGTGTGATCATGGGACCTTCAGCCTGGCGGGAGTTTCTCAAGCCCCGTGTTGCGCAAATGTATCAGCATGTCAGGTCGCGCGGGAAAAAAGTCCTCCTCCATAGTTGCGGCAAAGTTGATGAATTGTTTCCTGATCTTATTGAAATCGGCCTGGATGTGTTTAACCCGTTTCAGCCGGAAGTGATGGATATTTACGAAATCAAGAAAACCTTCGGGGACCGGTTGTCTTTTTTTGGCGGGATCAGTACGCAGGAGACACTGCCTTACGGCACCGTGGAACAAACCCGTGAAGAGGTAAAGCGTCTTTTGGATGAAGTGGGCCGCAACGGCGGGTTGATCGCTTCTCCGGCGCACAGCATTCCCGGGGATGCCAGGCCGGAAAATGTCATGGCGATGATCGAGGTGCTTAACAGCCAATAGCCTTAGCCTTTTACTGCACCGGAGGTCAGGCCTTTGACGAACAGACGCATTGTGAAAATAAAAATGATAATCATGGGGATTGAGGCGATCGCGTAGGAAGCCATGAGGGGGCCCCAGTCTTTTACATAGGCGCCTTCGAGCTGGTATAGCTTGACCGCCAAAGGGAATTTTGATTCGTCCCGCAAGACCACCAGGGGCAGGACAAAGCTGTTCCATTCCGCAACGAATCGGAGTATGGCGAGAGTAGAGAGTATGGATCCGCTCATGGGCAGCACGATGTTGAATATCTGCGAGAAGTTTCCTGCGCCGTCCACTTCGGCGGCATCGAACATATCCGAGGGGATATCCCGGATAAAGTTTTTCAGGACATAGACCGTGAAGACCTGCCCGGCAGAGGCCCCGCAAATGATGATCGCGATATAGGTATTGAGCAGATTCATTCCCTTAAGAAGACTGAACAACGGGATTAAATTTGTGATTCCGGGCATAAGCATCAGGATGATAAAGATTGCCCAAAGGATATTGGATCCGGGCATTTTGTATCTTCCGAAGAAAAAGGCTGCCAACAGCGCCAAAAACAGTGTCAGCAGAGTCGCGGAAATACAGATAAAAAGGGTATTCCATATAGAGGGTGACATTTCCATCCAGCCAACCGACCAGTTTTCCCAGTGCAGCGGCCAGGTGGGCAGCCAGGGCTGGTTAAAGAATTGCTTGTTGGATTTCAGACTGATATTGAGAACCATGTATAAGGGGAAGAAAGAGAACAGCAGTGTCAGCCAGACCCAGGAATGCTTGGCAATTTCATTGAATCTTTCTTTGTTTTGCAGGTTCTTCATTATTTTTCCACCCGGACATATTTGTTATTGATCAGGGTTAATATCAGGATCAGGAAGAAAATCAAAAGGCCGACGGCGCAGGCATAGCCGGCCTGTTGATCGACAAAAGCTTTTCGAAACATGTACAAACCGGGAACCATTCCGGCTCCGCCGGGTCCGCCGGCATCACCGAGGAGCACGAGCACCAATCCATAGCCGCGAAGGGTGTTGATAATCATCAGGACGAGGTTGAGCCGAACCTGTGTCATAATCAGTGGGAACTCGATATGCCAGAATTTTCGGAACCAGCCGACCCCGTCAATTTGCCCGGCGTCATACACGTCCCTGGAAATTCCGCTAAGACCAGCCAGGTAAATCAATACGCCGACTACACCCACCCAGGGAAAGCCCCAAATGATCAGGGCCGGTATGATCAGTTCTTTCTGTCCGAGCCACGCGGGATTGATGCCCTCGATGAATATATCCCACCCAAAGAATGAATCCACCTGCTGGAGAACCCACATTCCGCCTGTGGCATGGAGAATTTTGTTCAGGATTCCAAAGGTGGGGTCAAAAAAGTATTTCCACACCAGGAGCCATACCATGGTTGGTATGATCATGGGTACGACAAACAAGACACGGTACAAATACTGCCAGTTTTCACTTTTAATGCGGTTGATAACTACGGCCACCACAATGGAAGGGATCATCTTAAAAAGGTTGGCAAAGATGAGGATCGTAACAACCAAAAAAGCCCTGCCCAGAACCGGATCGGTAAAAGCGGTTTTGTAATTCTCCAACCCAATAAACTTTGGCAAACTTCCTCCGTCCCACTGGAAGAAAGAGTGGTAGATCGCACTGATCGCAGGAAAGTAGGACAGTGTCAGTAAAAAGATAAGAGACGGCAGAACAAAAAGATAGATTTTCCAATAGTGCTTTAATTGTATCGCTTTGATCGTTTTCATCGTTTTTTACGGAAATTCGTAATCGCCTTCCTGGATATGATGCCAGATATAATTTCGTTCGCTAATTCCATGTTCGAGAAGCAGCATGACTTCGAGTGCGAGTTCATAACCGGTTCTTTCTCCGACCAGCGAGCCCTGTTTGAGATGACCGGCCTCTTCAAACAGCAATTTGGCCTGGGCTTTGGTGATATTTCTTTCGGCCTGTATTTTGAGCTTATGAAAATTTTTGTCCCAGTCTTCAAAATCCTGAATCCCCTTGGTGAGCCAGGTTTGTTCCAGTTGTTCGGCAAATTCATCAAAGGGCATTTTTCCGGTTAGATAGAGCGGATAGTTTTGCATAAACCAGAGCCGTACCCTGGGCCACATGACATAACTGGGCGCCCTTCGGCCTGCGCCCTGAAAATGAGGTTTAAACACTTCCAGAAATCCAGACGCTTCGGATTTTCGTGTAATCGGATACCACTTTACGATCTTGTTAAATTCTTCGTTGATTTGCAGGGAAGTGAAGAACATCATAAAATCGACGGCCAGTTCAGGGTTTTTGCTTGATCGACTGATGCAGAAATGCAAAGAGGGGGATCCAACTTCGGAAAGAGGGCCTACGACATAGCTTCCATATTCGGGGTGGTCTTTTGAGGGCAGTGGAAAATTAAAAACCCCCAATTCAAAATCGGCTGCTGCGCTGTAAATACTTACATCCCGAACACTGCCGACAGTCATTGCTGCCTTTTGCTGTGTGAATAGAAATCGTGCCTGGGATTGGTCGTTGCCGATATAACCAGGCTGACAGAAATCCGAGATTCGACGTGTGATTTCAAAGGCCGCCCGAATCCCCGGTCTTTTGAAAGTAAACGTG
>CAYVUI010000160.1:0-7515 GCA_964454745.1 uncultured Pirellulales bacterium
CTGATTGGCAGAGAAGAAAGCATGTCTTAGAGAATGTCGATATTTGATCTACAATAACGTCATAATAAAAAATATCGACACTGTTTGTCTGGCATGCTTTCGACTACACCATCTAATTTCTATCAAAAAAAGCCGACCAGGCAGCCCTGATCGGCTTTTCTCTTTAGATAACATATAAAGGTACTGCATTGATGTAATCCTCATTAGAGTCTCTTGTTAGATCATTCATCAATATACACATATACCCCATTTGAAAGAACATTGATCACGTTGCATCGATTATGATCATAATAGTTATCGTCTATAACACATCCAAGAGATTCATCATAATCAGCATCAACAACAATATATCCTGAATCAACGACTCAATAGCCATTTTTAAATTATATTTCCTATGCAACATTTCTTGACTCATAGTTTTTGACTGATATATCAAAATAATCGCATAGCATGGTTTTGTGAAGTGACTCCAATACAAAGTTCATATCAGGCATATCGGTCTCAGTGACTAAACCCATGCTTATGAGAAAATTCACAGGAACATACTTTCCTTTATCCTCATTCATGAAAGGTTCGCACTTATCAAAAAGAATATCTTCAGATCTAAAATCTGCAATCCTTCTTAATTCATCATGACCACAATAGATTTCAACCCGCTTAATGCATTTATTTTGATAGTGTATAACTGCAAAAGGCGGTCTATTACACAACGAAGAACCATTTCGATGACGTATCCTTCGATCCTCGATGATATATTCGTATAATGAATAAGTTCTCAATTTATTCACAAATATATTTGTGTATTGATTTAGAAATTGCATTAATTCACATGCTACATCGTCGAGTGAATACCCATTATCAGCTAAAATACGAACATTATTCACCAGCTTTTCAAATAGATATTGCATGTCATTTCCGTGATCTATTACATTTGAATGCGGAAGAGATACAATCTCAATATCATTTAATGTAATAAGACTATTTCCATGATATAAATCTGATTGAAGTGAATCTAAATACTCAATCTGTTTTCGTACAGTTTTTACATCTGTTACTTTTATATCCTTATTTGTTTCCGGATATATTCCTAATGTTATCACTCCGGAATCAGCATCCGGCGGAGTCCAGCAACTGCTTTGACTAATTCTATTTTGTGAATGACGATACTTTTTATTCCATTTTTTCTTTTTCATATTATGCACCTTTCTTAAATGAGTTAATCGGTTCTAAATAGGGGATGCGATTCACAACACGAAAATACGCATCCATTTCAATAACTTTTTGGCAAGGGTTTTTCCATATTGTGAGAGGAAAACACCTGCCTTCATCTGTTTTACCAGGTACACGGTCAACCTGTTCGGAACTTAAACAGAGCATGTAAGGTGTCTGAGTATGACCTTCAAAAAGCAATTCAAGGGTAAAATCAGATGCAGGAGCAATAGCCGGCCCCTTCGAGATAATACAATACTCAGCAGTTGCAAATTCCTTAATTACCTTAATATGCTGATCCGGTACCAGTAGACGGAAAGCACCTGCATTGATGGATAGAAAATAGTATCCATACATGGCATAGTCAGTTGACCAATAGTTTGTGCTAATTATTGAACTTTTTAAATTTTTAATTTGTAGCATATTTACATACCTTATAAATGATTTAATATTTTATTTTATTCACGCTTATTAATAATGTATTTACCTAAGTCATGGTTCTACCCTTTCAAATATGTTAATTAATATTTCTATATTTATTACGCCGCAGAATAAAAACACTTTCAACGCTAAAATAATTGTATTCGTAATTTTTATGCCGCTTTTTTTATCGCTGTCTTAAGCGAATTAAATTCTTTCGCTATACGCTTCTTTGTTTCATAACAATAGGTCTCGGACATATCGATATGTATATAATTGCGATTGTTACGGATCGCAGCAATTGCCGTAGTGCCGGATCCACCAAATGGATCCAATACTGTATCTCCTTCATAGCTATAGAGTTTAATTACATTTTCTGCTAACTGTACAGGCATCGGACATGGATGGCTTCCTTCCCCATGCGTTTCGGGGAATATATTCCAAACCGAATTTGTAAGTACTTTATATTCATCTTCGTTGATCGCTGACAGATGGTCAGTGCAACGTTGGAGCTCATAGCTATCTTTAGATAAAACAATAATACGTGAATGTGTATTCCGAATAATTGGATTATCAGGGAAGGATAATCCACTTGGGGGTCTATTTTTTCCTTCTGTTCGTTTGTACCAGATAATTTCATTTCGATACAAATACCCCAATTTCTTGGCAATATTATAGATTTCGAAGTCAATAAAATGTTTGGCTCCTGTGAGTTTATTCTCGTCATCACGTATACTGGTCTGCTCGATCTCGATTGCAAGCCTTCCGCCCTTTCTAAGCTTTGCCTTAATTTCCTTAAGGTATTGATAAGTCCAGTCAACATATTCATCCCAAGGCATATTATCTTCAGGGCTTCCATTATATTTGATGCCGCAATTAAATGGCGGAGAGGTAAAACATAATGAAATTGTACCATCCTTGATCAGACGAAGACCCTTAAAGATATCCATACAGAGTACATTGTTCACAACATCTTTATCTAAATCATTGGTATAGTTATGGCTAATCTTTGAGTTATTGTTCTTCCGTATTTTTTTGAAAGTATCCTGCATGCGATTGTATGCAGTGTTTACATGGATCTTATTTTCATCGAGTTCCCTGATCAGTCTTTCCATGAATTCTCTTTCCTCTTCATCACAGCTTTCATGCTTCTTACGTAATTTTTTTACTTTTTTTACTGTGTCTGAAGATACTTCAGCAATCTTGGCTAATTCTTCATTCGCATTAATCGTTTTATGGTTGGCTGATACCTTTGAACCTTTTTTGCCTCTACCTTTACTTAAACGCTGATTGTTTTTAGCCAAATCTGCATAATAATCTTCAAATTGTTCTAATACGATATTTGACTTTTGCCAGGTAGTTAGATTACGACGCATTAACTGATTGCTGAATATCCACTTTTCCGCTTCAATATTTGAAGCAAAACTCAGTTCAATCACTTTGAATGGGATATTATGTCGTGTACAGATTTCATATCGTTTATGTCCATCCAATAAAATATTCTTTTCTTTCCAAACGACAAGAGCGTCCCTGCAGCCGTTTTTTACAATATCTTCTTCAAGAGAAAGTTTAGACCTTTGTGAATCCGGCTCCTTAAAGATGTTGTTAAATACATTTGATTCAAAATTTTTCATCAGAAACTTCCTTTCTGCTGCTATGCAGCCATATTATTAAAATTATTATTAGCAGACCTAAGCCAATCCATATATTGACGATGTACTTCAAAGTCACGATTCTGTAATTCATCCCAATTGCTATCTTTATTTGTGTACTGTTTGCACCCATGTCGATAAACGGATTCAAAATACGGAAATATATGGCACGCAATATCCAATGACGTGTCGTGGTCCGTATACTTTGAAATCATTTCTACAAGAATATCAGGATCAAATACCAAACATGGGTACTTCTGATTTTGTGACGGATCCTTTCCAAATATAAAATCTGTTTCTGATCTCCATCCATATTCATTATTGCTCATTTTTTCTACTGGGTCCGTCAGATTGTTACACGTATCCGCACCATTACCCTTCGAAGGTGTAGAAGTATCCTTATTTGTCTTTTGAGTGCTCTTATTATATTCCGTTTTGGCACGGTTTATGGTGATCCTGCCCTTTCGGAGCTTAAAGAGTAATTCCTGAGCTAAATCACTGTCATCCTTTCGCAGTTGTCTTGCAAAGCTCACATAATTGTCATTCGATTGTGCCAGTAAGGCGATATTCTGATTCACCCATACTGTATGACCAGAAGCATTATGAAGATCTTCATGAACATCGGACGAGGCATTTTGTTTTTTTGCCGCTCCCTTCCGTCGGTTTTCTTCTGCTTCTTTGGCAAATACATCTTCAAATAGATCCAAAGCGGATTCAATCCGATTAAAAACATTCATATGCCTTCTATTTATATGGATATTAATTCGCCATTTTACGGCTTCGAACAAGCTGTCAAAGTGAGCTTCCTCATAAGAGGGCTCAATTCCTAACTCTTTACAGATTTCATAGCATTCAATTCCATCAATAATAAGATCATTCCAGACTACGACTTTTCCCAATTGTCCATGGGTACGGATATCCTCTCTTAACGCGGTTCTTTGTGACTCAGAATACGGAGGAATCACATTTTTGATTTTCATATCAACTTTATAATGTTTCATAATTTTGTCCTTTCAATAAGGATCATAACTTTCGTGCATGCGACCCGCTGCCTCATGCATCCGGTACTATATCCCTCAAAAAAAAATTATGGTACAAATTTTCAGCACTTATACGAAAAGCACAGAACCTTCTATTGGCTTTATAGATTTGTCTATGCTCGGTGTTACTCATGTCTCTTGCCTTTCAAAAAAAACTGTTATTATAATTCATATTCTTTTAAAATAGTACAAATTTCGAAGTTGTCGTTTGGATCTCATCAAAGCTTATTTTTATTGGTTTTTCTTGATTTCTTCTTTTTCATCTCACTTCTTTTGGCCCCTGATCACCGTTTTCTCATGCAAATATAATTAAAAAAAACTATATAGTACAAAATTTGGAAAGGAGGCGGTTCATCCTTTGGGGATCTATGCCGATCCCGTCTTTTATTTTTTCCTTGTTTTCAAATGCAAAAGAAGGTACCTTTCTATTAAGATGACTTAAAGAAGTGGAAAAGGAGATCATATATATCTTTAACGGAGGTATTATGGATAAAGATATCGTTAAGAAGCTAAAAGTGCTGAAAGAATTACTGGCAAAACACGACCTACATTGTTGGAAAATAGGGGATGTTGTAGCTTATTTAATGGATAAAAAGCATTTAAGTTTAGGTGATATATCTATTTATGTGAATTATTCACGTGCTCGTTTAAGCCATTTTCATCTAACAGCCCGGACCTTTCCAATGCCTTTACGTAAAGGATACAGCTTTCAGGATTCTTTTACGGCCCGAAAGATCCATCTTTCTATTCCAAGACTGAAAATGACTCCTGTTCAGATTCGGGATATAATTGCAGGCCTTGAGGATAAAAGCTTTCGGAAAGTTCACTCCTATTTCATCAGGAAACTCATTGAACAGGAGCAGAATGAGAATATAATGGAGACTTTGCGGAAAACCACTTCCTCTTCTATTATTAATAGATGCTATTATGCAAAGTGGCAGGATGTTATAACTCAAATTCCTTCAAATGAGATAAAGATATTCATCTGCGACCCTCCCTATTCTATATATAATAAGAAATATGACGGTAAATATCGTTGTGCAAGGCCTGAAAATTCCTCGAAAAGGGCGAATTGCAGTAATGACAACACGAAAGCGGCGTTAAGTGATACTCTGGAGCTATTCGACTATTGTTTGCCTAAGTTAACACCAGATGGTGTTCTCATTTTGTTTCAAGCGGGCGGCAAACCCGATAGGCCCGAAATCCAGCTCAAAGCCCGTGAGACTGGCTGGCAGTGCCAACAGGTTTTGACTTGGGTAAAGAGCCGCTACGGGATGGGATCTAAGGAGAATCCATATAGGACTTGTACAGAAAGGATTTTAATTTTTGGCCGTGAAGGAATTTCTCTGAAAAAACATCAAAACGGAATGTTTTCAACAGATCTTATAGACATCCCCACTGAGACAAGATATGTCAGTCAAAAAATGGCAAGGGAAAAAATTGATTTCTATGATTATCATGTTTATCAAAAGCCAGAAGCTTTGCTTACCTTTTTAATTCGGCAGCATTCTTATCCTGGTGACATTGTATTTGAGAACTATGGATGCTCTGGTTCGGGTTCGATTGCAGCAATCCATAATGATAGACAATGGATTTATGTTGAATCGAATGAAGAGAATTATACATGGGGAGAAAAACGTATTCATGATGCATTAGAAATATATCATTCTCAAGTGGGATAAACAATATTCATTTGAAAAGTGTAATAATATTTTGTAAAATATTAAAATATTCAGAGGATATCTTCAATATTTTCCGAATATATATTAGATAGTTGACGTGAGTGTGAAACAATAATGTTTTGATGTGTATGGAGAGGCAAAGAGTAAAGAAATTATAAAGATAGGCTGATCTAGATATCTCTCCTTACCCGAAGGGATTCACACCTCTTCGGGTTTTCTTTTTAATAATTTATATAGGAGATATATTATGATCAATTTAAAACAAGAAACAGTTACAACAGAACAATTCCTTGATGATATGCATGGATCTAATGCTCGAATCTATTTTAATGTAGATCGGAAAACATGGAAAAATAAGCCTCAAACTTACAATGAAGCCAAACAGAAGCTTCAATATCTCAATGATAAAGGTAAAGATATCTGTTTTATTGTTAATTCTGGTGGCACTACAAATAATGATATCAATCAAATAAATGCTTGTTTCGGTGATTGGGATTGTGGAAAAACAGAAGATGGAAACTACTTACCTTTAGATCAAGTACAAGAAAGAAAAGAAAATTTTCGTACAATTCTTGATTCATTTCCTCTTAAGCTTTCATATCTGGTGGATACACGTAATGGATATCATTTCTATTGGATCACGAATAATTGTACTATAGATCAATATTCTACTCTTCAATCTCTTATTATTTCTTGTTTCAATTCAGATCCATCTGTTTGTAAACCTGCTCAAGTTATGAGGCTGCCTGGTTATAAATGGTTTAAAAAACAAGATATGTATAATCCATATCATGTACGTATTATTGATTCTTCTGATGTACGATATTCTTATAATGATCTATTTACATCTTTCTCTTCTTTTCTTTCTTCTTCTTCTTCTTCTTATAGCAATAATAAAGAATTACATCGTTGTCCCTTGCAGATTAAAGTGGATAATGAAATTAAAATAGGTAATGGAGACCACAATAATACCGGTATATATAGTACCAGTACTATTGTGGTCTCAACTACCCAAGATAAAAATCATAATAAATATTATTTCTATAATATCGAAGATATTGAAGAAGAATTAAAATATATGAATTTAGCAGAATATCTCAATATAGAGATGAAAGAAGGTCAAGAAACCAAATCTATATCATGTCCATTGCATAAAGATAACTCAAGTAGTGCAAGTATTATTAAGTATCATTCTAAATACTATCTGAAGTGTCATAGCAGTAACTGTACATTTAATAAAGGTACAATTATAGAAGTAGAACAGCATCTAAGAAAATGTACAAGAGAAGAAGCAATCAAGAACTTATGCAGATATTATCAAATAAATTATGATGATACATGGAAAGAAGAATATAAGAAGATATTAGACAATAATATAAAAAGGATAGAAAGTATATCCAAAGATGAATGTCCATCTTTGCATTATTATATTAGCAGAATAAGCAATGATATTGTAAATATACTGCTTCCGATTGAAAATGCCCGTTTTTAAAGCCGGAAGCTCAACGAGTC
>CAYVUI010000161.1:0-7404 GCA_964454745.1 uncultured Pirellulales bacterium
TCTTTGATCTTGAGCTTGCACAGACCGCAGGTGCCCCGGCCGCCGCAGGCACTGGGTACGAAGATTTTTTCGCTGCTCAGCGTCGAGAGCAGGTTGCGGCCGCCCTCGATTTTGAGCTTTTTTTCGTTATTGATCGTGATCGTGCATTCGCCGTAATTGGCGAGAAAATACTCCGCCACGGCCAGCACAAGGGCGAGCACCGCGCCAATGCCGCTGACAATTAACACCGAATACAAAATTGATAAAAGTACATCCATGCTTAATTACCTGAAAGAACCCCGGAAAAGCCGACGAATGCAAGGGCCATCATGCCGGCGATAATCATGGTGATGCCCGGTCCCTGGAGGCCGCGGGGGATGCGGTCGTTCGCGAGCCGCTGGCGGATGCCCGCCATGGCAAGAATCGCGAGGAACCAGCCGAGCCCGCTGCCCAGGCCGTAGCCGACGGTAACGATCAGGCTGTATTCGCGAATGACCATAAACAGCGACGCGCCGAGGATGGCACAGTTGACCGTAATCAGCGGCAGGAAGATGCCGAGCTTTTGATACAGAAGCGGGGATACGCGCTCGATGACCATCTCGACGAACTGGACGAATGCGGCGATGATGATAATAAAGATAATGAAACGGAAAAATTCCAGGCCAAGCGGCACGAGCACATGATGGTAAACGACCTGGTTGATGACACAGGTGCACGTCAGTACAAATACAACGGCAAAGCCAAGCCCGACGGCGGATTTGACCTCGCGCGAGACCGCCACGAACGGGCACAGGCCGAGAAAGTAGCTTAGCAGGATATTCTGCGTAAAGATCGCGGAGATGCAGACGACAAAGGCCTGCCAGACTTCCGGGGCGATGTTCATTTCTTTTCCTCCTTTGCCAGGCCGATGGAACGGAAGACCCAGATCACGACACCGAGGGTAAAGAACGCGCCCGGGGGCATGACCATGATGATCCACTTGTCCCAGTACGGCGTGCTGAAATACGGAACGGAAAAACCGATGAATGTACCCATGCCCATGACTTCGCGGACCGTCGCGATAATCAGCAGGATCCACGAATAGCCGAGGGCATTGTAAAAACCGTCGAGGAAAGCCTTGCCGGGCGGGTTGGAATTTCCGCAGGCCTCGCAGCGGCCCATCACGATGCAGTTGGTGATAATCAGGCCGACATAGGGGCCGAGGTTTTCGCTCATGGCGGGCCAGTAGGCTTTGAGTATGACATCTACGATAATGACGTAAAACGCGATGATCAGTGTTTCGACCATCATGCGGATATTGCGGGGGGTCAGCTCGCGGAGGATGGAAACGGTCAGAGCACTAAGCGAAAGGGTAAACACGAGGGCCGTGCACATTACGAGGGTATTGAGTACGAGGTTGGTCACCGCCAGCGTGCTGCAAATGCCCAGCACCTGGGCGAAGATGGGGTTGTTCGTCCACAATCCTTCCTTCATAAGGCTTTTGTCATTGGGGCCGGGACTCATAATTCCCCCTTCTGCTGCATTTCTTTTCGCCAGTTGGCCAGGGCGTCGTTCATCATTTTTTCCAGCCGCGTCGAGGTCTGTGTTGCACCGGTGATAGAATGGAACTGGCCGTTATTGAGCGGTTCACCGGGATATTTCATCACAAGGGGCCTGTTGTCTGCCCGCATCCCAAGGGAGGTAAACTGCTCACGAAATTCCGCTTCCGTGATGCGAGCCCCGAGACCGGGAGTTTCGCTCTGTTCGTAAAAGGAGAGGCCGATGATGGTTTCACCTTCCGGATCGATGCCGATCACCCCACGGATTGGAGCCCAGAAACCCTGGCCGGAAAACGGCAGCGCATAGGCCTTCACGGCTCCGTCCTGCTGCAAAACGTAGGCCCCTGCGGTTTCTTCGCTTGGATGGGTCAATTGCTCTTGATAGCGGCGATGCAGCTCGGTCTGGCCGGCCTTTTCGTCATATATATCGGGCAACACCTTTAAGACCGCCTGTTCATATGAAAACCGCTGATTCGCGGCAACCCGGGCCTCGGTGGCGCGGGTAAAGCCGATGATAATCGCGCTGAAAAACGCGGTCACAATGAACATATAGAGGATCGGGAACCATCGTTTCTCTCTCATTCGTCTCCTCCTTTCGCGGCTTTGGCTTTTTTGCCGGATTTGTAGCTGCGAACGGCATAATCGAGAATCGGGGCGAACATGTTGCCGATCAGGACCGAGAACATCAGCCCGCCGTTAAAGATCGAGAAATTGCGGATCACCGTGGTAGAGATCGCAATGATCATTGCGTAAAAGAATTTGGCCTCATTGGTCCTGGGCGAACTGACCGGGTCTGTTACCATGAAAAACGCACCGAATAGAAAGCCCCCGCCCATGACCGCAGGCAATGCGCCGGGCACAGGATCGACACCGAACATGTACAAGACCTGGTTGAGGACCGCGTAGGTGATAATCACCGTAAGAATCGAGATGCGGCTGGCAGTCTTAGTGACGAACAGGTAGGTCCCGCCGATCAGGATCAAAATCACGCTGGTTACACCCATCGTGCCGGGGATGCGGCCGAAGGCGAGATTCTTTAACAGCGTTACCCTTTGGATTTTTTCCGATTCTCCCTCGGGGATATCAAAGGGAACCGTCTCGCTGGTGACCTCGCTGCCTTCCGTGGTCAGTTCGAGCTTGCCGAGTTTGAGGTTGCCCATCGGCGAAGCGCCGGTAACCGCCAGTGCTCCGTCGTCCGCGTACATCGTGCTCCACTGGGTCAGTGCGCCCATCGGCCCCTGCGCCGGGGGAGACCATACCCCCGTCAGCGCGACGGGAAAACAAATATACACAAAGCACCGCCCCGCCATCGCGGGGTTAAAGATATTGCGGCCGAATCCGCCGAAGACCTCCTTGGAAAAGAAGATCGCGAAGATTACCCCGAAAATCAGGACGTGCCATGGCACCGTCGGCGGCATAATGAGGGCAAAGATCGTGGTGGTAACGAACACGGCCTCGGTGGCCGGGTCATTGCGGAGCTTTTTGGCCAAAATGAATTCCGTCAAAAACCCCGTCGCCGCAGCGACCATCACCATCGCAAGGCTTCGCCAGCCGAAAAAATAAATCCCTCCCATAATGCACGGGACCAGTGCAAGGAC
Organism: uncultured Pirellulales bacterium; assembly: GCA_964454745.1. Classification (GTDB taxonomy): domain Bacteria; phylum Planctomycetota; class Phycisphaerae; order Sedimentisphaerales; family Anaerohalosphaeraceae; genus CAYVUI01. The sequence continues at coordinate 3,116 of CAYVUI010000161.1, forward strand.
CACCTTGCGGTTGATCGGCTGTTTGCGTAAAATTTGTTTTGACTTTTTATCTGCCATCAGGCGTCCACCCCAAAACTCAAAACGCCCTTAAATTTCTTCAAATTCTTCCTTGCCCGCTCCGCACTCGGGGCATACCCAGTCGTCGGGGATATCTTCAAACTTCGTGCCCGGTTCGACTCCGCTGCCCGGGTCGCCTGCAGATTCATCATATATCCAACCGCACATCAAACAACGATACTTCTTCATACTTACCGCTCCTTAGTTTGCAAATTAATCAAGGTTTTCAAATTCAAATCCATCAATAAAGCTTCTGGAGGTAGTCCTTCAGCTTTACGATATGACGCATTTCTTCCTGTAAAATTTCGTCCACTTTTTCCCGCTGGGCAGGGCTGACACATTCCTTGACGCCCACGTAAAAATCAATGGAGGCCTTTTCCGCCGAAATCGCACATTCGAGCACTTCTTCGAGGCTCTCGTGGCCGGTAAATTCCGTGTCCGGCAGCGATTTACCCTCCCAGCCGTGGCCCTGGGCTACCTGTTCAAGATAGCGGGACATCTCATCGTCCGGGTCATAGACGTTCATCTTTTCCTTCTCAGCGAGATATTCCTGCTTCATCCCGGTAAAGGCCTGGATATGCTTTTCTTCCATTTGGCTTAACGAACGAAACAGGTCGCGGACCTCGGAATCCTCTGTACGCTCGGCCGCTTTGATATAAAACGCCGCGCCGCGGGTCTCGATCTCGACGGCAATATCGAATACTTCCTCGATATTGTATGAACTGTCCATATTCGATCCTTCGAAAAAGTGGTTTCGGCTTTCGATTACTGCTGCTGAGCGCGGGCCGCAAGGGCGCGGTCGAGCATGAACAGGCCGTTCATCGAATCGCCGACGAGTTTGAGCTTTTCGACGATGCCGCTGACGGTTGCCTCTTCTTCGACCTGCTCGGTGACGAACCACTGCAGGAAGATCACGGAAGCATGGTCCTTTTCTTCGCAGGCCTTCTGCATCAGGTCATTGATCAGTCCGGTCACCTTCTGCTCGTGCGCATAGGCCGCTTCAAAGATTTCGAGCGGGGTTTTCCAGCCGCTGGGCGGGGCATCAATTGCCATCAGCTCCGCGTGGCCCTGTCGTTCGAGCACATGACGGAGGAACTTCATGGCATGTTCATGCTCTTCCTGGGCCTGCATCCGCATCCAGGTACTCATTCCGGTCAGGTTCATCTCTTCAAAACAGACACACATTCCCAGGTAAAGATAAGAAGAATACATCTCCGCCTGGAACTGTTCATTGAAAGCTTTTTGCATTGTTTTTGAAATCATTGTATGTCCTTTCCTGGTTTTCTCGCCCCAAATATGGCTCCGGCTGTGGTTTCACCGGCCGGATTTCGGTTTTCAGTTCTCTGTTACAATACCAATTTCCCTGTGTTTGGCAAGGATTTTTTCCGCCAAATCTTCCACCTTCAGCAGGTCTTCATCGTGCGGGAGGCCCTTGACCATGACCGGATCGAGGAATTCGGCCTTCATATTGCCGAGGTAACCCTGGAGCTGTTCGAGGGTCTTTCCGGCCCAGCCGTACGAACCGAGGACGGAGAGAAACTTCGTCTTGGGCCGCAGGGCGTTTGCCAGGATCGCTGAATAGGAGGCAACCGGATGCGGGCCGACCAGGACCGTCGGGGTACCAATCACAACCGTCGCGGCGTCGACCAGCGACATGGCCAGCTCGCCCAGGTCCACTTGTGTCAGGTTAAAGGGCTTGACCGTAATCCCGCGTTCAATCAGGCAGTCCACGAAATAATTGACCATTTTGCTGGTGCTGTGGTGCATGGAGATATAGGGGATTACGACCTCATTTTTCACGTCATCGCTGATCCAGTCGCGGTAGGCGTCCATGATAAACTGCGGATCCTTGTACACCGGGCCGTGGCTGGGGGCGATATAGTTTATATCAAGTTTCGACACCTTTTCGAGATTTCCGCGGATGGCGGCCCGAAACGGCATCATGATCTCGGCATAATAGCGCTTGGCGGAATTGTAGACCGCCTCTGGATTCTCGACGAAGACTTTGCTGCCGGCCAGGTGCGAGCCGAAGAAATCGCAGGAAAAGAGAATCTTATCCTCGCGGAGGTAGCTGCTCATGGTCTCGGGCCAGTGCACCCAGGGGGTCAGGAAAAACTCAAGAGTCTTATTTCCAAGCGAAAGGGTATCGCCCTCCTGGACGACCATGAATTTATCCTCTTCGAGGTGAAGATGATGGATCAGGAACTCTTTGCACTTTGCATTGGTTACGACCTTACAGCCCGGATAGAGCAGCAGGATATCCGGGATCGAGCCCGAGTGGTCCTGCTCGCAGTGGTGCGAGATCACATAATCGACATTCTGAACCTCCGCTTTGACCAGGTTGTCAATCAGGACACTGCCCAGCTCGGGGTCTACGGTATCGATCAGGGCGGTCTTTTCCGACCCTTTGATCAAATACGAATTATACGAAGTACCCTCGGGCAGCGGGATCAGCTCATCAAAGAGGCGTCGGTCCCAGTCAATCGCCCCGACTGCAAGAATATCATCCGTTAGCTTCCGCATCAAAATCCCTTTCTGTTCTCTCCCTGCAAATAGCGGCTCGATCAGTTTAGTGCTTCTTTGGCTGCTGCGAGCGCGGCGTCGTAATTCGGCTCAGTGGTCAATTCTTCCACGGTCTCAACATAACAAACTTTACCGCTCTTGTCCACAACGATCACGGCACGGCCGAGCAAACGAACCTCTTTGATCAGCATACCGTATTTTGTCCCAAAATCGGCTGCGTTGAAGTCCGAAACCGTCACGACACGGTCAATACCCGCCGCTCCGCACCAGCGTGCCTGGGCAAACGGCAGATCCATACTGATCGTAAGGACAACCAGGTCGTCACTTAGCCCCGACGCTTTTTCGTTGAATGTCCTTGTCTGGGTGTCACAAACGCTTGTATCCAGTGAAGGAACCACGGACAGGATACATACCTTGCCGGAAAAGGAGGAAAATTTGACCGGGCTTAAATCATTCGCCGTAACTTCAAAATCCGGCGCCTTATCGCCCACTTTGACCCCACCGCCGCATAAGGTTAAAGGATCCCCCTTCATTGTTATCTTTCTTTCAGCCATGATGCTTCCTTTCTGTTCAATATCTCCGATTCGCATGTCGGCCCGGCCCCCTGCCGAACCGATCATGTCTCTGTTATACCCTTAATAATTCGCTGCTTCAATCTCAAAATGACTTTGTCGATGTGCACAAGCCGGGCAAACGCCGGGTGCATCCTTCTCAAAATGGACATATCCGCAGTTGCGGCAGACCCAGCGAACGGGCTCTTTTCGGGTGAAAACCTCATTATTGAGGATATTTTCACGCAATTTTACGTAGCGGTCCTCGTGGCGTTTCTCGGCAACGGCAATGCTGCGAAAAACCTCGGCGACATGTCCAAAACCCTCATCATCAGCGATGGAGGCAAATTCCGGGTACATCGTCTCCGTTTCATAATGCTCGCCGTCGGCGGCTTCCTTTAGATTCTCAGCGGTGGTACCGATTACGCCGGCCGGGAACGAAGCCTCAATTTTCACCTCACCACCCTCAAGAAACTTAAACAAACGCTTGGCGTGCTCACGTTCCTGGTTGGCAGTTTCCTCAAAAATACCCTGAATCTGCACAAAACCTTCATTTTTTGCTTTTGAGGCGTAATAAGTGTACCGATTTCTCGCTTGTGATTCCCCGGCGAAAGCTGTCAATAGATTCTTTTCTGTACGAGACCCCTTTAATTCCATGTCCTTTTCCCTTTCCTGAACCAAATTCCTGATACCATTTCTATCCGCTTACAGAGCTGCACCCCTTGCAGACTCCTTCAAAATATACCGTTTTTCGCAAAACATGAAAGTCTTTATCCACATTTGGCGGCGTCTGAATCTCCTTAAAAGGTTCATAATAGACATCCAGAATCCGTTTGCATTTCACACACTTTACGTGGCTGTGACTGACCAGGTTGCCGTCGTACCGCCTTGCATCTTCAGAGCCTTCAACCACAAATGCCGCGCCGATGTCTACAAACTGTCGCAAATTGCGGTTAACCGTATCAAACGAGACATTGGGCATCTCTTTTCGCACCTTTTGATACACCTGCTCGGCGGTCGGGTGCTCTTTTGACCGCAAGAGCGTTTCATAAACCATTGTAACAGATTCTGATTATCCCTATCTGCTGGAAAACATATTCCTCCCTCCCAAAAAACTTTTCTACAAAGGAGATCTCTCACTGCTGAAAAAAACATGCA
>CAYVUI010000162.1:0-7195 GCA_964454745.1 uncultured Pirellulales bacterium
ATTTAGGGTTTTAGAACTATTTTTTCCTATCAAACTACGCTTGTTTAAGGACTAGTTACGATATTGTCCTATCAAGCCTACGGAAAGAATATTTTCAATATTGCGGTCTCAATTATAAATCCGGTAATCGTATAGCGAAAATAATCGAGTTTCTAACGGATAACAACCCAAATAGATTTTATCTGGCAATTCAAAATGAGCTTATGAGAAAACAGGTTGAACCTGTAAGAGAGCTTATTGATGAATTTTGCAGCTATTATATTCGATCAAAGCGGTATCCTGAATCAACAGGCGCAAAGTTATCATCCATTTTAGCTTCAGTACCGAGACACATAAAAGCAGAGGAAAAATATTATCCACTGTGTAATCCCGAACTGTGCATAAAGGCAAGCCAATTTGCCGGGGGCAATGATTTTGATGATGTTGCCAAACTTTTAAACATTGTAATGGGAATAAATCAATCCTGGCCGATGACAGCAAAGCCTCAGCTTATAACAGAGCCTGACTCCGGTACCGCATTTGACCAGGTGCTTTCCAGACTCAATCAGCGCAGCCTTGCCGAAAGAATAGACATTCCCGTAGATACCGCCAGAGCCTGCTTTTTCATGGAGAAATCCACGGCAGCCAGTTATGAACAGTTTCTGGAAATAATAAAGGCTTTCATGATTCACCTTAGATGCCACGTAGATAAAACCAATATTGACAGCCTTGACACCGATACCTGCACAAACGATGCCATAGAGCTGCTTGATCGCGTATATAAAACCAAAAAAAGCCTCCGTATTGCGTTTTTACAGGCATCAGAGGGCATCAATTCCGGGCTGCGGGGTGTAATTGACAGTATGGCCGAGCAGTACAAGTACGACCGGAAAACAAAATATGCCAACAGGATATTCAGGGAAAGCATCAATATAATGAACTGGCAGGAAAAGGTGGATTTCATGCGGGCCGCCCTTGCAAGGATAGGGCATCTGCTTCCCGATGAACTGAAGAACCATCCGCCCGAGCGTTTTGCCGAGGATTTTGAGACAATTACCAGCGCGATAATAGAATCTTTAGACAAAATCAATAATATATTTGCCGTTTCGTGAAAGGACAGACTATGCAGGCCATAGATGGATTGTTAGCAGAACTCGATGAAAGGACTATCGCCCGGCAGATTGCCGTTGAACATGACCAAGCCAGGATGAAATATTCACTGGACTCAAATACCGTCAGCTCTTATCAGCAGTTCAAAAGTATCATCACCCACTACTACAATTACCACCATGTAAAATGTATCTCTCATGGCGGCCAACTCTCATCCAGCCATGCGTACGGAAAGGCCAAAGAACTGCTGGAAAGAGAATACCGCAAGCGTAATGGTGATATTGTATCTGCATACAATGACGCACATGATGGCACCAACGGCGGACTACGCGTTGTCCTGGATACTATCGCAGACGGCCTCAAGGCAGAGCAAATAGAACGCTATATCAACGATGTCTTCGACCGCTATGTCGAACCAAATTCATGGGAACAGAAAGTCGATATCATACGCCAGTTCATCGGTTACTGCGGAAGAATATTATCATCTTCTGTTGCAGCCTCTGATCCTGAAAGATATGCCCATGATTACAATGGACTGATACGCTCTTACGTTGATGGCCTGCAAAGAACCTCTTCGATGTTCAGGAGGATGTAATATGGCAACCAAACTGGATAAACTGCTCAACTATATCAGCTGCGAAAAGACTATCTATAACACATACAGCCGTGCCAATGAAGCGATCAATACCTTTGAACATAAAACCGCATGTCCTCAAAAATGGAATGAATTTAGAACATGTATCGCCGAGTTCATGAAGCATCTAGATTATCACCTGCTTAACATGAAATACAAGCCTGATATCTCAGTTCCCGACTATTGGGCCATGTCTGTGAGGCCGCTGCTGAAAATTTACGGTATAAACGGCGAAAAGGCAGCTTTTGAAATCGCCAGGACGGGAAACGAAGGCGGTCTTTACGGTGTATATAAGTCACTTGCAATGCATATGGCAGAGCATTATGCCAGAAATGAAATCTCCGCGAAGGTGGGGATGTTCCTTGACACACTGACTGCGGAGGAATTTATTGCTGTTGGAGAGCAATACATTGCCCAATATGGCCATATTATACCCTCCGAAATGACAGAAGGCAATGCGTCGAGGATCAGAATGAATTTGGCCAAGGTATTGAAGGAACACCCCTTTGTGATACAGAAAATACGTCAGTCAGGTAAAAAATATGGGTGATTACGAAAAAGCTCTTATATCACAAGCAGGCTCATATTTAATAGCCTCCAGGACCTCTGAGATTTTCAGCAGAGAGGTTTACAAAGGCTGCGAGCCGGTGATATGGCCTAAGCCGGTTGATATAGAGCCATTCTATACACCGCTCGGCGATTTGGAAAACTCCAGAACCGAGCCGGCAGTTCCCTATAAAAAACCACCTGAAAAACAACTGATAAGAATGAAACTGTGGCTTTCAGCGGAACAGAAATTCAAATGGCACTTATCCGAGCAATTTCTAAAACAGCTTAACGCTGTTTCATCACCAGTCAGTTTTGAAATACACGGCAATGAAGATCGAATATTATTCAGCATTAAATGCTCCCCGGAAGATGCCCATATAATCCAGGCCTCACTGTCAGGCAAATTGAGATATTGCCGGCTCTCGCCATTTTATGATGACCTTTACGATGATTTTAATATTGGCCACTGGTCCAGAATAAAATTTTATGATTATTACCCGTCTGCTCCGTACTTTTATCTTCTTACCCGGCCCGAAGAACTAAAAGCCAGTACCTACGATACTATTATACAATTCCTTTCACAGCTTCGGCCGCCATCAATGGGTCTCTATCAGGTACTATTCAAGCCTGTATCATTTAGCAACAACTGGCATCAGAACATAAAACAACTGACCGACTTTGAGTATATCGTCAAGCAGATCAATAATATGGGAATTATACAGAAATACGCCCAGCAGGCACCTTCCGGCGACATCCACAATATGGCCGGCAAACTGGAAACTAAGGCCCATAACGACAAACCATTCTATGCGACAATACTGCGTATCATGGTTATAGGCAGCAATGACAATCAAAAGAATCTGGAATCTCTCAGTACAGTAAGCGGTCTCTACCGACACGGCGGCAGTGGACTCAACTTCGTAACAGATATGGATTACAGGGAAAAACTGTCTACATATCAGATTAAGAAAATGTTTGAGCTTGGACTGACACACAGAACCGGCTTTCTGCTCAACAGCTCAGAACTTGTGGGCCTGGTACATATTCCACCATCCGATATCTTTGAAAATATCAGCACAGAATACGATCTTATCGAACCGCTGTCTTATGAAATACCTGAAACTGCCGAAGGAACTATCATTGGTTACGCCCGTGATGCCGACAGGGAAGTGGAGGTAAAGATTCCGCTGAGAACCAAATTAAACCATACCCATATAATCGGCAAACCAGATACCGGCAAATCACTGCTTATCAAACACAAAATACTAGATGACATAGAAAAAGGTTACGGTGTCGCACTGCTGGACCCGCACGGTGATCTGGCCGAAGAGCTGCTGGATAACATACCAGAAAAGTATATAGAAAAGACCATATACTTCGATCCAGGCAATCCTGATTATATCCCCATCTGGAACCCGCTCGAGCCATCCCCTGGACAGGATATAGGCAAATCCGCGGATAATCTTATAGGTGTATTGAAAAGCTTTGTAACCGGCTGGGGTGATCGTATGGAACATATACTCCGCCATGCGATATTTGCACTGATGCATATAGGAGGGACATCAATGCTGGATATACTGCAATTACTGCAGCACAACTCACAGGCCGGTCAGCAGATGAGAGAGCTTATTGCAGAGACAGTCAACAACGAAGCGACAAAACAATTCTGGAAGCAGGATATTTTAACCTATACACCCACCGAGCTGGGACCTGCCAAACACAAATTAAGCAAATTCCTGCTGGGCGGACCTGTTTCACAGATGCTCTCTCAACCGCATAATATCATAAATTTCAACAAGATAATGAATAACAGTATGATATTCATTGCCAACCTGGCCAATATAGGTACAGAGCTGCGAAATATACTGGGTGGCTTTCAGCTGTCAGTGATGCATGCCGCCGCTCTTTCGCGCAATGGAATACCAGCCGACCTTCGAAAGTATTTTTTCATATACCTGGATGAGGCGCACCGTTTCACCACAGACTCACTGGAAGATGTTATCGCCGAAACCAGAAAATACAAAGTCGGTATGACCTTATCACATCAGTACCTCAGACAGTTCAACGCTCCCCGCATAGATGCGCTCAGCAGTGTCGGCTCAAGCATAATCTTTAATGTTGACAATAAAGACGCCGTTTTTCTTTCTAAAAACTTCAAGGATACTGTAAAGTCTGAACTTTTCAACGAACTGGAAGTTGGAGAAGCTGTTGTAAGAATCGGGACAAAAACAGCAAAAATCAAGACCAAGGGCCCCCTCGAAAACCCGCCAAAAAGCTGCAGGGACAAAATAATCTGGCATTCAATTGAAAATTATTACAGACCTGCCCTGCAGGTTAAAAAAATGATTGCAGACAGAGGCAGCAGACACCTTCATCCATTCACCCCCTTAACCGCAGATTATGAAAAACAACCCCACCAGATATCAGAAAGAGTATATGAGAGATTTACTGAAATTTGATTCTGCCGCTGAGATTATAGAAAATATATTCTCACAACTGGATCAAGAACGAATATCAGCTAAAATTGATAGACCCGTTGAAAAGGCACTTATAAGGCTTGAACCCAACATTTCCAAATCAACAGATAAATCGCAAATTCATAAATTGCTCACAGCTTTTTATTCGCAGGCCTTTAAAACCATGCATAAAAACATAAAAGAGCCTGAGGCAGAATTGCTTATGCTGCTTGATACAAGCTATCGGGGAAACAGTGCAGATGGCTATGCAGGCGCACTTGTGGATTGCACTGAAAGCCAGGATGGTTTCCGTATTGTCCTCAATAGGCTTGCTGATATTATAAAGGGACATGAAAAGGAAAAATACATTCGAACAGTTTTCGCCACTCACATCAATCCAGCCGACTGGCAAATGAAATGCCAAATCGTTAAATTTATCCAGCAGAAATACTCAAGTATCCTCCCAGCAAAAATCCTCAGCTGTCAGCCCGAGCAGCTGGTCAATGAAATTGAAATCCTTATAATGCTTATCTTCAACAGCAGCTCAATATTATCCCAGATAACCTCTTTTTCCCACAAAAACACCCGCCAGTGAAACTATTGCCATATTTAACCGCTAAATTAGTGAGGCCAAAAGACAGGATTGATAAGGCGGTCGATAATGGCATTGTTGAATACAAAACAGAAAATAGAGATATTCAAGAGTTTCTTTAACGGGCTTGACCAAGTTTACGGAACCTATGATATCAGCACTGGCAAAGCCTGTCAGGTTAAAAGCCCAGTTACAGATCAGGTAGTATTAGCCCACCTATCTGGCAAAAGTCCTTATGGAATATACCTTCTAAATGATGATAAAATCACATCGCTGGCAGTTGATTTTGATGTTGATGAGATTTGTCTGCCTATTTCCTTTGTTGCAGGTGCCAAACGTTTCGGGATGTTTGCTTATATAGAGCGAAGCAAATCCAAAGGGTATCATGCCTGGATGTTTTTTGAAGAAAAAGTCTTGGCAGCAAAGGCTCGCCTAGTCGCACGTAAAATACTAGAAGGTATGGGAAAGCCCAACACCGAAATATTTCCCAAACATGATTCACTTGACGAATATACAAATTATGGTAATTTCATAAACGCCCCTCTGTTCGGCAAACTCGTTAATATGGGCCGTACCGTATTTATGGAACCCGGATGCCCATCTCAGGTATGCAAAAACCAGTGGGAATTGCTAAACAGAATTATTAGAATACCCGCCGTAAGACTTGATGGCATTATCAAAAGCTGCAACCTCTCCTGCAATACTGAAACCGAGTCAGTGTCTCATGTGCTCGCAGAAAAAAACAGCCAGACCTTCGGTCTTACCCCATGTGTACGAAATATTCTCAATAAAGGTGTGGATTCATATCAGCGGGTAACCTGCTTCAGGCTGGCAATCGCATTAAAAAGGGCAGGGCTGCCTTTTGATCTCTCGATTGCGTTACTTAGTGAATGGGCTAAAAAAAATCATCCTGCCAAAGGAAAACAACTGATTACCGAAAAAGAAATTCTTCGACAGGCTGAGGATGCCTATAAGAAACAGTACAAAAGCTATGGCTGTGAAGATCCCGGGATTAACAGGTATTGTGATGCAAAATGTCCGTTATTGAAGTCAAAATAGTAAATAAAAATGAATAATTTATTGGCAAAAAATAATAGATGCCTTGTAGAAGAAATGCTCCATACAAGATACCTGAAGAAGGATGCTTATGGCAGGGCTATCGAAACGCCCAAAGAGATGTATTGGCGCGTCGCCTATAGCGTTGCGAACGTGGAAACTCAATACAACACATCAAAAAATGCTTTGTCGGCTTTGTCTGAAAAATTCTATAAAATGATGTCTGAGGGCGAATTTCTGCCCAACAGTCCAACTCTCATGAATGCCGGCAGACCAAATGGTTTGCTTAGTGCATGTTGTGTACTTCCAGTCAATGACAGTATTTCTGAAATATTTGATGCGGTTAAAAATACAGCATTAATCCAAAAGGCTGGCGGAGGCACAGGGTTTACCTTTGATTCGCTGAGACCAACAGGTGATTTCGTTGCTTCAAGCAGAGGAAAAACATCCGGACCAATCAGTTTTTGGAAAGTTTTTGCTGAAACCACCAATGCTATCCAGCAGGGGGCTCACCGCCGTGGGGCAAATATGGGGATGATGAGTGTTAATCACCCTGATGTCCTGAAATTTATTCAAGCTAAACAAAACAAGGAATTGTTTACAAATTTCAACATTTCGATCAAAATAACAGATGAGTTTATGAATAAACTCAATAATAATTCTTTCGGGTTACATGTTGTTATAAATCCCAGAACTCAAAAGAAATACTGGATCCCCAAAACAATTGATCTAATGGACTATACGATTGATGACTTAATTGACGTCGGGGATAATTCCCAAGACTGTTATACGACTGATGATCTCTGGAAAATGATTTTG
>CAYVUI010000163.1:0-6920 GCA_964454745.1 uncultured Pirellulales bacterium
CAATACTATCAAAATACCTGTGAACGGTTACCCAGATATTAAGGAGAAAAAGATGGCTTTCACACTTGCAATCGGCGAAAAAGCACCGGATTTCACGCTTCCCGCAACGGATGGAAATACGTATTCTTTAAGCGATTTTGACGATGCGAAGTGTCTGGTTATCTTTTTTACCTGCAATCATTGCCCGTATGTTGTTGGTTCTGATGAAGTGACACGGAAAACGGCTGAACGGTTTTCTCCGATGGGGGTCAAGTTTGTCGGGATCAACTCGAACAGCCCGAATACCTACGCGGAAGATTCGTTTGATCATATGGTCAAACGGATGGATGAGCATAAGTTTCCGTGGCTGTATTTGCATGACGCAAGTCAGGATGTGGCAAAGGCTTACGGGGCTTTGCGTACGCCTCATTTTTATGTGTTTGATGAGGATCGCAAGCTGATCTATACCGGGCGGGCGCTGGATAACCCCAAGGATCCGGACCAGGCAAAGTGCAATGACCTTGAAGATGCTCTAAAGGAGCATTTGGCGGGCAAGGGGGTCAGTACAAAGGTGACCAATCCGATCGGATGCAATGTCAAGTGGGACGGGCAGGATGCCCACTGGATGCCGCCGGAGGCCTGTGATCTTGTGTAGGTGATAGTGGATTTACGTTGTCTTTATTAAGTGTGTTTTTCTTATTTCGGGCCTGAAAAGTCCGAAAACATCACTTTTTCAGCCGTTTCAGTAAGAATTTTATCGAACGGTTTTTCTGCATGTTTATTGTTTTAACTACATAAAAAGAAAGTGTTTATGGGGGTAAACCAGATGCTGGCCGATAAGAAACCGGCATTTTGGTAAGAAACTTGTGAATTATCGGCCTAAACTCTCGAAAATGATAACGTAGGTATGCGCGCGGTATCTGCGCGTTAAATTAGAGAATATGCTGGTAATTAAAAACAATTTAATGGCTGCGAACTCGGCGAGGCTTTTAAGCAACTCGTACCGGTCGCTGGCCCAGTCTGTCGAAAGGCTCAGCTCGGGGTACCGCATCAATTCGGCGAAGGATGATGCGGCGGGGCTTGCGGTGCGTGAGCTGCTGCGCGCGGATATCGTGACGATGCGGATGGGGGCGCGCAATGCCCGCGACGGGATCAGCATGCTCCAGACGATGGAAGGGGGCATGGAGGCAATCAGCGAGACGCTTACGCGGATCAAGCAGCTTGCCGAACAGGCGGCGACGGGCTCGTATTCGGATCAGCAGCGCCGGATTATGGACGCGGAATTTGCGCAGATGATCTATGAGATTGATCGTGTGGCCAACCAGACGGACTTTAACAAGGTGAAAATGCTCAATGAACCGAGCCGGGCGGTCACGATCCACTCGCATCATTCGAACCTGCATATCGAGAAGGTGGATTCGACGATGGCGGGGCTGGGTTTGACGCCGGATTTTGTGCCGGGCAGCAAGGGCTCGGTGCCGTTTAACGGGATTCCGATTTACGGGGAGAGCCTGGATACGGAGTATCAGCGGTCGACGGAGTATGATGCGTTTACGCCGACGAACCATGTGATCTCGAGCCCGGAATATACGCTGTCCTTTGCGGATTATTACACGCAGGCGATGGCGGTGACGATTATGGCGCGGTTCAGCGATACCGGCGCGGGGACGAGTGAAAGCTGGATGGCGATTCCGATTATCTCGCCGGAGGGCAAAAAGTTTACGGTAGAGGAAGTTGCCGAGCGGATCAATACCCAGCTTGGCTATGAGGCGGCCCATCGGGTATATGACGAGGCGACGAGTCAATACGTCTTGAAGGTTGATGCGCAGGGCAGCGGCGCGGATCGATTTACGGCGCATACATTTGTATATGATGTGTCGGACAAGGTGAACCTGAATATTCGCACCCAGGCCGCTGCGCAGGCTGCGCTGGGGACGATCACCGAGGCGATTGAAAAACACGATACGAACCGTGCGGCCTTTGGATATTATTCGAATCGGCTGGACTGGGAGGACCGGCTTTTGAATATTTCGGCGGAAAATGCACTGGCCTCGAAGCAGCGGATCGATGAGGTGGATTACGCGACGGAGGTGGCGGCGATGACACGCCGGCAGGTGCTGGCGCAGGCGGGTACCTCGGTATTGGCCCAGGCGAACAGCATGCCGCAGATGGCGATGGGATTGTTGAGGTAATGATGCGAATCCTGGCGATGGAACCTTATTATGACGGCTCGCATAAGGAGTTTATCAATCAGTGGATGATGCGGTCGGAGCATTCGTTTGCACTGGAGACGCTGCCGGGGTATAAGTGGAAATGGCGGATGCGGCACGGGGCGGTGCATTTCGCGGACCGGGCCAAGCGGCTTTTTGAGGCGGGGCACGATTTTGATTTGATCTTCTGTTCGGATATGCTCAACCTGGCGGAGTTCAAGGGGCTTGCGGGGGAGAAATATGCCTTGGTACCGACGGTGGTGTATTTTCATGAGAACCAGTTGACGTACCCGGTGCGGCACGAATCCGAGCGGGATTACCAGTTCGCGATGACGAATTTGACGTCCGCGCTGGCGGCGGATGTGGTGTGGTTCAATTCGTATTTTCACCGGGGGGAATTCCTGGAGGAAATGGAAGCGTTCTTAAAGCGGATGCCGGATTTTCAGCCGTTTGAGGCAATTGAGCGGATTCGGGATAAGTCGGCCGTTTATCCGCTGGGGATTTCGGTTGCCGATGTTTCCAGGTTCTCCGGTCGGGATGAAAAGGGGCCGTTGCATATTTTGTGGTCGGCCCGGTGGGAGCATGACAAGAATCCGGAGCTGTTTTTTGCAGCGATGGAGCAACTGGAGCGGGAGGGGGTTGATTTTCGATTGAGTGTAATCGGGCAGAGCTTTCGGGATGTTCCGGAGGTATTTGGGCGGGCGAAGGAGGCGTTTGCTAAGCGGATCGTGCGGTGGGGGTACCAGGAATCGCGAGAGGAGTATCTAGCGGCGCTGGGTGAGGCGGATGTGGTGGTTTCGACAGCGGATCATGAGTTTTTCGGGCTCAGTATTCTTGAGGCGGCAGGGGCGAACGTGCTGCCGGTTTTGCCGCGGAGGCTCAGTTACCCGGAAATCTTTGCGGATTGCCCGGAATTCTTTTATGATGGCAGCCAGGCCGGGCTGGTAAAAAAGCTTGCCGGGCTTGCACAAAAAAAACTGCAAAAGAATATCCTGGACGGTATTGATCTGAAACCGAGGGATATCGCCCAGCGGTATGCATGGGAGACGATTGCCCGAAAGCTGGACCGGGGTGTTGAAACGATCAAAAAAGATATGGATTGATGGAAAGTATGAAAAAGATTGAACTGCTCGCCCCGGCGGGCAATCTTGAAAAGCTGAAGTTCGCGGCGGTCTACGGTGCGGACGCGGTCTATTTTGGAGCGGAGTTTGGCTCGCTTCGCAGTTACGCGGGCAATTTTTCCCTGGATGAAGCAAAAGAGGGAATCGATTTTCTTCATGCGCGGGGCAAGCGGGGGTATTTGACACTGAACATCTACCCGTTTTCGGGTGAATACGGCAAGCTGCTGGAAACGGCGAGAGTGTTTGACGCGTTGGGGATCGATGGGATTATTGTTGCGGATATGGGGGTGTTTTCGCAGCTAAAGGATGCGGGGGTTCGTGCGCCGCTGCATGTTTCGACGCAGGCAAATACGACCAGTGCCCAGGCGGTGGAGGCGTGGGCGAAGATGGGGGCCAAACGGGTGAACCTGGCACGGGAGCTTACGCTTGAACAAATCCGGGAAATCGCGGCAGAAGCGGGCAGCCGGATTGAGCTGGAGGTATTTGTGCACGGTGCATTGTGTTTTAGTTATTCGGGTCGGTGCGCGATCAGTGATTATATGACCGGGTACCGGGCCAACCGGGGCGAGTGCAAGCATCCGTGCCGGTATCAGTATGCCCTTGTAGAGGAGACGCGGCCTGGCGAGTATTATCCTGTGTTTGAGGACGGGCGAGGGCTGTACCTGTTTAACTGCAAGGACCTGGCGCTGTTTGATTATATCGAGGCACTGAAAGAGGCGGGTGTGGATTCCGTGAAGATCGAGGGGCGGATGAAGTCGATCCATTATATCGCGACGGTGGTCAGCTTGTATCGGCGGATCCTGGACGGGCATGTGTTTGAGCCCGATCAGGCGATTGCGTGGCTAAACCGGGTGCCCAACCGCGGCTATACGCAGGGTTTTATCAAGGGCACGTTCGAGCCGGAGGATTATTCGGTGGATAAGAGTTTGACGACTGCGACGAGTTTGTTTGTGGCCAATGTACTGGAGGGGCAGGGGGAGAATTCTTCGCTGCTGGAGGTGCGGAACAATATTTACGCGGGTGATGAACTGGAGCTACTTAGCCCGGACGGGGATTTGCGGCAGGTTCGGATGCCTGATCCGCTGATGGACAGGGAGGGTAATGAGCTGGAAAAGGCAACAAATTCGCAGTTTGTGGTCTTTGGGGAGAAATTGGAGCCCTTTTCGATCCTGCGGCGGATGGTTGATGCGAAAGAAAAGTAACTACACTAACATGGTTAAAGAAATGAAATGCCTGGAATTCAACTAAAAAAAATTGATCTTTCGCAGTTTTTGAGCAATTAACGATGAATATTTTTTGCTTTTTCGATGTCAAATGATGAGAAGATAAAAAAATACATAATTTTCAAACCTCTTTGCACAATATTTGTGCCAAAAAATAAGATTTTTATACCCTTTTTACAGTTTTTTACTCATTTTGTTAGGTTTGTGTTATTATGGTCGAACAAGCAAAAAGGGCGATTATTCGAAAATTATATATATTTTACTTGACAAAAAAGCAGTCCTGCCGCATAATATTACGTATAATAATGCCTGGAGGCAGGGTGTGGAAAATGAAGTAAAGTTCATGCCCTCAAAAGCTGGGTTGACAGGCGCAGCTATGTCGATTCAGTTATCTGTTTCTTTCAGGTCGGATATGTTTTTAGTTGTTTGTACATATCCCAAGCTTAAGCTCTTTTACAGTAAGTAAGAAAAGTTCGATTAAGAACTCGATAGAGAGTATCTTTCGACATATTAAGAAAGAAGTATAAGGAGAAGGAAAATGAAGAATTTATGTGTAGTTTTAGTAGCTCTGTTAGTGTGTAGTGGGATATCGTTGGCACTTCCTGTGAATATCGGAGAATGGAAAGCTGATCCCGTGCAGAATTATGATAAGTTTACCTTTACATTAGTCGAGTCGACGGTTGCTGACAGTGTTGGTTTGAATGCGTTTAGTTTTTTTGGTAATGCTTACTTTAATTTCACCGGTTTCCCTTCAGACGGATATATCAAATATACCGTTGAAATAAATCAAAGCGTAGCTCCCGGGGAAGAATTTACTTATATTGAACTTAGTTCTGATTCTGGGCCCACTGTTGCGACCAAATATATAGAAGAACTAGATGAAATGTTGACAGATAATGGAACTATTATCCCTGACAGTGGTTATACTTTTCTGACGGTTACAGACACTTTTTATGGTGTTGTGCCCAGCGCCAGTAATGGTTTTGCAGCAGCCGTTCCCGAACCGATGACGATGTTGCTTCTGGGGCTTGGTGGTTTGCTTCTGCGGAAACGCAAATAGAACAAGTATTTTCTTCAAATTTTCGAATAAAATGTAAAAGGCCGCTCTTTGCCCGGGGCGGCCTTTTTTTTTAAAGGGCATCACCAAATAATAATGAACCTCGATACTATGAGGATGCATTTAGGCGTGTGCATTTCTCCAATACGAATAGAACTTAAAATTGAGGTTTAATGACGAAGCTTTTTTATATGATATGACAGCCACAGCTATCGGGTTTTATTCTTCATTCTTCCGATTTCAATACCACCAATAAGACTGTTGTATGAAAATATCCGACGAAGTCGGGCAGGCGAAGCTTGAACCGGTGGTTGTTAACTTTATATTTTTCCTTACTCATCCTGACATGAACATCAGCTTTGGGTGAGTGGTTAGGGAAATTACCTTCTTGCCGCAAAGGAAAAAGCGAATACCGCAAAAGTCAAACCGAACAAAACGATAAGCATGCCCGCGATGATTGCGCTTTTGTAAGTGACGTTGACGGCGACAGTGGTGACGATCGAGGCGATGAACATATTCATTTTCGTGAAGGTCAGGCCGATGAAGGTCGCGATATTGCCTGCCTCGAGGGTGGAGGCGTTTAGCGCGGTGCTTGCGGTGGCCACTTTGGCCCTGGAGCTGATCAATGCGAACAGGCCCAGGGCGGTCAGGAGGATTTTCCTGTTGAACCCGTGGTGGACGAGTTGTTTTTCGAGGGCCTTTTTTGCGCGGAAGAACATGACACGGGCCTGGAGCTCGCTGGAAAGGTTCATGACCTCGGCGATTTGGGCATAGGACATTTGCTCGAAGCAGCGAAGGGCGAGCATGGTCCGCTGGTGAAGGTTTAGCCTTTGCATTCCGCCGAAGATGGCCTCGGCGAGTTCTTTCTGGATGAGGCCGTTGAGCCCGTCGCCGTATTCATGGGAGTTTTTCTTGAGGATGTTGTGTTTTTCGAGGGCGGAGAGCTGTGCCCGCTGGTGCTTGCTTTTGTCGCGGAAGTAGTGCTGTGCTTTGCCCAGGGCGGTTCGGTAGATCCATGCCCAGAAGCTTTCGGCTTTTCGCAGTTTGCCGATGGAGCGGACCATTTCGAGCATGGTTTCCTGCATGACATCCTGCGCGACGTGGTGGTCGAGGGTCAAGCGGTAGACATAGTCGCTAAGCCGCTCGCTGGCGACGGCGGCGAGATTGTCCATACTTTTGGTGTCGCCTTCCTGGGCCTGGTAAACCAGTTCAATTGTGTCGTGATTACTGGGCATTTGTGTACAATTCCCGAATTTTCATCCGCTTTTCCTTATTATAGGGCTTGCTGAATAATTTGGAAGTTCTTTTTTTACAATGGGATGGGGTTGGT
>CAYVUI010000164.1:0-6564 GCA_964454745.1 uncultured Pirellulales bacterium
GTATTTATGATTGTTTTTATGACATATGACTAAAAATATGGACATGGGATATATCTGAATGTCCTATAAGGATGAAACATGCGAAAAATTCAATATAATTTAATCATATATCTTTTGGTAGTTATTTCAATAATAAGTATACCCGTTAGTTATTATGTTTTTCCATACTATTGGGGCTTAAGTAATAATGTTTACCGATATAATGTATTCATACTTATAACAGTCCTTGTCAATCTTTTCTGGTGCGTAAGCTTATTTATTGCATCTTTGGGCTTTCTGATTTATTCATTTGCAAAGTATAGGTTTAAGAAGATTAATAAAGGTTTTTTTGTTAGTTTCTTTATTCTTATTTGTATTATTGCCTCCTGGATATTACCTGGATTAATTATAGACGAAAAATTCTTTGATTTGGAAGAGACACCATGGGGTAGAGGTTTCTCTCAAAGGATTCAAAAGCTTGATTTGACCCCGGTGTATGAATTGCTGGATACCTACAAGGATGATGATTTATATCCTCCGGGTGAGGAGTATGTAATAGAACCCTCAACTTTACCGGAGTCTCTTACATACAAAAGGGTGAAAGGGGTCAAGATATACAAAAAGCATGGACATGTTATTTTTTTTATATACTGGGGCCACAGAGGGGAATGGTGGGGATTTATTGTCAGCTCGGAACCGCTGGAGGAATTCCCAGCCAAAATAATAAAGTTTTATGATTACAATCGAGTAAGCCCCAATATTTTTATATGGATAGGTCCAGATACCTTCCTGCCGTAGGGTTGTCTTCCTCAAAAATACATCCGGGTGATTGAGAATAGAAAATTCGACATTATTTGCTCTGTGTAAAGTAAAAAGTGATGGATTTGGTTCCGATTTTCGGGAGGCCGGATTCCATACTCTACTCTCAACTCACTACTGTCCACTCTCTGGCCCAAAGGGCCCGGGTGGGCTCTGCCCACGCTGATAAACGTAACCCACCGCCCAACGCGGTGCAGGGAAAAGCATCGTCCGCAGGACGTTTCCACATCAATCCCGAAGGGATTGTATAAAACAGCCCCGGGTTTTTGACCGCAGGTCAAACCCGGGGGAAAAGCATCGGTCGAAGACCGTATCCACCGATTGAATCCAAAGGATTCAATCGCCCGAGGCGCAGCCTCATCAGGCAAATAAAAAAGCTCGGTCGAAGACCGTTTCCTTGATGTTGTGCCCCTCGCACAACATCGTCGAGCCGCAGGCTCGATAGGCCCACTCTCATAATCCACCAACCTTTACATCGCAAATTATCTCGTAATCAACTATGCCCATTTATAATAAATAATCTGTGAAAATCTGTGTCATCTGTGGCTAATCAAAAACGAGCTCCATGTGTCTTGCTTACCTGTTTGCAGTCCAAATACTTACCTGCCTAAGGCAGTATCGCGCCTTTCACAGTTTACAGAAAAGCTGAGTGAGCGAAGCGAACGAAGTGAAATCTGTGATAATCTGTGCCATCTGTGGCTAATAAAAAATGAGATATTCTTTCGCCGAAGGCGGAACAATCATAAAAATCATTCCCCTTTACTTCGCCGCGCCAACACTTCCGCGCCAATCCGCCGCTTAATACTGCGAAAATCCAGAATCCCCAATAGCGTACGATCCTCCTCGCTGCGCACCACCGGCAGGTATTCCAACTCATAATCCTGCATATACTTCACCGCGTCAGACAGCCCCCGCTCCGGCAAAGTCCAGTCCCGCACCGGCTCCATCAAGTCACACGCCAGCAGCCAACCCGCCAGGTTCTGATACGCCAGCGAATTCTTAATCCCCGAAACCGTAATCGTCCCTTCCAGCCGCCTGTCCGTCCCGACCACCGGGTAATACAGCGTATTGCTCTGGCTAAACGCCTCCAGGATCTGATCCAGTGCAAGGCTCATATCCAGCGTCGTCAGCTCTTCGCGGTCCATCACATCCTTTACCTGGTACGTCTCGATCAAATCCTGCTCGGTAATATTCATTCCCACCTCGCCGGCCCGGTGTACCGCCATTTTCACGAACGCCGGCCCCGCGATCTGTACGATAAACGTCGTCGCCGTCACCGTCAAAATGACCGCCTGGCCCAACTCCCCTTCAAACCGCTGCCCGGCCAGGATCGACAAACCCACCGCCACACCCGCCTGGCTGAACAAGCACATCCCCAGGTACTTCTGAATCACTTCCGGCGAACCCGACAGCTTACCGCCAAACCACGCCCCGGCCAGCTTACCCGCTGTACGCCCGATCACGTAACACACCGCCAAAATTACCACCCACATCGGCATCGACGTAAACTGCATCCGCGCACCAACCAGCACGAAAAACAGCACGTAGATCGGCGGCGTGAATTTCTCCACCAGCTCAAACGTCGAATGGCTCCGCCGCGGCAGTGCATTCGCCAGTGTAGCCCCCAGTGCCATCGCCGCCAGGATCGAATCCACCTCCAGCGAAATCGACAACCCGATAATCACCAGCACCGACGCCAGCGTAAAACTCAGCACCTTGTCATGCTCATGAATCTTCCGCAGGAAAAACACCAGAACCAGACCCATAACCACACCAATCACCACCGCCCCGGCAATATCCCACACCGGCAACAACAAATTCTCCGCCAGGCTCGTTTCATTATTACCCGTCAAAAGCTGCGCCGCCGTTGCCGCGAACCCGAACAAAATCAGCGACAAACCATCATCCAGTGCCACAATGGCCAGGATCGTCCGCGTCAGCGGTCCGCGGGTCTTATACTCCCACAATACATCCACCGTCGCCGCCGGCGCCGTCGCCGACGCGATCGCTCCCAGCACCAGCCCCAGCGCGATTGACATCGCCCAATCATGCAGCAGTACATAACACACACCCGTCACCAGTACCGTCACGAGCGCGAACGTCACAAGCCCTTCACTAAGCAGGATCGTGATAAACTCTTTGCCGTATTTCCGGAAAATCTCCGCCCGCAGCTCGCCGCCGATATGAAACCCGATCATCCCCAGCGCGAACATATTGAACGGCCGCAGCATCTCGATCGTTTCGGTCGTTACTAATTTTAATCCGCCCGAACCGACAATCAGCCCGATCACGATGTACCCGACCACCTGAGGGATTTTAAATCGCTGGAAGATCCGCGCGCCGATCGATCCGCCCAGTACCGCCAGGCCCAAAAGCATAACAATATTTAAATGACCAAAATCACTTCCAAATCCAAGTAGCTGCATAATCATCACTGCCAAACACGATATTCATTGTCAGTTTCTATTTATATTGTTTCACATGAAACATTCCGGCATGTTGGGGCCGCCCGGGATGTCCGGACGGAACGCTCCCACGGATAAACACTCAAAAAAATTGCGATGAAATGAAACACACCACCTTAGGTCGGGTATCGCAGGAAAACGGGATTTCAAGGCTGATGCTCGGCGAAAATTCTCCGCGTTGAAAAATGTATCAGAATCCGTTGGGTTCGCCCGGTCCGGCAAATCCGCCGGTCATACCGGGGGTGTCGACCTCGTCGGCTTCTTCCTTGGCAATTTCAGTTTCCAATTGGGTAACCAGCGGGCTCATCGCGGTTTCATACGCCTCGGGGTCAATTTCACGGAGCTGCTGGAGCTCGTCGAGCAGTTTCTGCGCCTGGATTTTGCTTTCTTCAAAATCCAGCGTCGCGAGCTGGGAAATTCTCTGCTGATATTCTTCGCGTTTCTGCTCGAAGTATGTGTTGGTGTCGACTTCGAGTACGGGCAGGTATTCGAGGTTGCCGGAATGGAATCGTCCGGCGGTGGAGGTTTCAAACTTTGGATCGCACTGTTTGGCCTGCTCGACGGCCTGGTCGAGCCGTGCCTGCATGGCCTCGTCCCATGAGAACGGTTCGTAGGTGTTCATGAAGTCCCGCATGGAGGCCGCGGCGAGGACGAACCCTTTGGCGACGGAGCAGTCGAAGGCTGCCGTGCCGGACATGCCCTGGTTGAGCTGGTTGTACATATCCAGGGCGGCCTGGTAGGTAGTTTGTGTCATCTCCCGCCATGCGTCTGCCTTTTTCTGGACCTGGTCGGCGGCATCGAGCAGAATCTGATCGGTATCGTCCGAGAGGACCAGGCTCTTGGCTTTTACGCGGTTGGCCGAGACCCGTGCAAAATCGGCGACGCCGGAGAGAAAGAGTGCCTGCTGATACTGTGCCTGGGCCTGGTGGTTTTCGGTCGTGTCCCGCATGTCGCGGCTTCGGACCTTTTCATATTCGCCGAGGGCGGCGGTAAAATGGGTATTGATGTCGTCGACGCGTGAGGTATAGGCATCAAATTTGTCGGTCAGGGCGGCGGTGAGGGTCTTGAGTTTGTCGACCTGAGCGGTCCGCATAGAGCGGGCGTCGGTGATCTGGCGGGTCAATTCGCTCTGCTGGCGGGCCTGTTTTACGTTTTCGACCCGGTTTAAAATGTCCGCGACGTCATTTTGAAGGCGGGTAATCATGGGAGTAACCAGTTCGATCTCGCGTTCGACGAGGGAGATTTTGTCTCGGAGCATCTGGAGCTCAAAGAGTGAATCTTTTCGTTCTTTCATGATATCGAGGCCCTGTTGTTCGAGGAAGACCTGTCGTTCGGTGCTGAGGTTGGCATTGGCGGCCTGGGTGAAGATTTCGTTTGCCTTGTTCTGCATGTCATCGACCTGGGTCTGCTGCTTATCGGCCTGAGTGTTGAGTTCGTTTCGCTGGTTGTTGAGTTTGGTCATTTCGCTGCGATACTCATTGAGCTTGCCCATAAGCCCCTGTTTTTCAGGTGAGCCCTCGATGATGCGTTTGAGGTCTTCAATTTCCTTTTCGGAGGCTTTGTAGAGGTTGTTTAGCCTTTCGATGCGGTGCTCGGTGTCGATCAGGTCGGGCAGGAAGGCGCTGACCTTCTCGATGGCCTTTGTGACGGCGAGGGGGGCGTCATTAAAGGCAGTAATTTTGTCATTTGCGGCGTGTATGCTGAGGTTTCCGGCCGCAAGGAGGGCCGCGTTTCGCAGGGGAGTGTCCGCGGGGACCGTGCGTATAGCGGAGGTAAGCTGCTGGTAGGCTTTGAGGTAGTCGCCATCCCGGGTGGCCATCTCGAGTGAGCGGTCGAGGCTCTGCTTGAGGGATTTTGCGGCTTTGTCCTGTGCATTGTCACCGCAGCCGATGAGGGAGAGGGTGAGTAAGGCTAAAATGGTATAAAATAATGTCTTTTTTGTCACGTTTGGCACTCCTGACAGATACCTTGATACAGCCGATTTTGGGCTGAATTTCCAAAGATAGGTATCGTAACGGGGATTGGGGCAGATTGTCAAGAAAAACCCTTAAGGTGTATGCGGAGGTTTTCGATTGTTTTTTCAGTTTTTGAGGTTATAGAGAGGGTTTGGGGGGATTTTGCTTACGAATGTTGAACTTACACGTATAATATGCAGTATCAAAAGAGACAAATTTTGACCTAATATGTGGAAAGGACTTGATGTGAGAGACACGATGAAAATGTACGGTTTTTGGGGTTTAATGGCCGTTTTATGTGCATTTGCGCTGGTTTTTGTGGGGTGTGAGAGCCGTTCAACGGGCGTGGAGGATTCGCAGGATTCGGCTGGTACGCAGGACCCGGCCGGCAGCAGCGGCGGGGTAAAGCGGGAATTGCGGATGCCAGAGCCGCCTGCGGCGGTAGAGATGCAGGGGCAGGTAGAGGAATCGGCTGAAAATATGAGCGAAACTGCAAATGCAGAAGAAAAAATGGAGGAAATAAAGGAAGAAGCGGCACAGATGGCGTCGGCGGGTGAGGCGGCTGTGGAGGAGTCGGTGAAACTGGACGAGCTTTTGATGGTTGCAAACGGCTGGCAGCCGGCGTTCCAGGAATTTTATGGGAAGAAAATTTCGGACTTTAAGGTTCGGGATTTGGAGGGTGAAGTTTTTGACCTGGCGGCGCAGAAGGGCAAGGATGTGATGGTGATCTTTTTCGCGACGTGGTGCCCGCCGTGCAAGGCGGAGATTCCGCATTTGAAGGCGCTGCGCGGGGAGGTGAAGGAGTCGGACTTGACGATGCTGGCGGTCTCGAATGAGAGCGAGGGGACGGTGTCGCCGTTTGTGAAGAAAAATGAGCTTAACTATAAGGTGGCGGCGACGCCTTCGAGCAAGCTGCCGATGCCGCTTCGGGCGGTGCAGTATCTGCCGACGGTTTTCTTTTTGGATGGCGAGGGGAAGCTCAAGCTGGCGGCGGTTGGAATGATGCCTGAGGAGCAGATGAAGCTGGCACTGCGGCTGGAGTGATTCTCCACCCTCGACTGCGCTCGGGCGGAGGCTTCGAGTTGTCTTGCGAGAGAGTCCTCGCTCGACAAGTGGAATGACCTTACGGCCATGGTGATTTTTACTTTGCCTGATGAGTCTTCGACTCGGGCGATTGAATCCGGCGGATTCAATCGGTGGATACGTCCTGCGGACGAAGCTTTTCCCTGCACCGCGTAGGGCGGGGGGTTACGTTTATCAGCGTGGGCGGAGCCCACCCGGGCCCTTTGGTCCAGAGAGTGGACAGTAGTGAGTTGAGAGTAGAGTATGGAATCCGGCCTCCCGAA
>CAYVUI010000165.1:0-6389 GCA_964454745.1 uncultured Pirellulales bacterium
TTGGCTTTGAGTGCGTCGCTCAATACTATCAAAATACCTGTGAACGGTTACGATAAATCTACGGGTTGACTGCCGGCGGTGCGGGTTCGAGCGGGACGAGTTTAAACACCGCCGTCCGCGGCGGGCCGGCGAGCATGATCTCATTTCGACGGAGGTACTCCTCGGGGAAGTTGTAGCGCACCTGGCGTGTGATTTCGCCCTGGATGTTCTCATCGCCGTCGCGGACTTCCACGATGACGTGGTATCGTGTGTGCTTATCGTACGCATCGAAGGCCTGCGGGGTCGCCTTGAAATTGGTCGCACTGGTCAGCTCGTTTTCATTGACCAGCTCGACACGGTAGCTGCCCTGGATATTGCGGCTGATATTGAAACCGATCCGCGGCTGAAGGACGTGGTCGTCGAGTGCTTCGACGAGACTGGGCAGTCGTACCTCAACGGCAATATCCGCAAAACGCCGCTTTTCGAGCAGCGGCGAGAGTTTCACGTAAGGCTTCACCTTGACCGGCGCGGACCGTGCGCGCTCGATCTGCGGGGGCGTCAGTTCTACGTTGGCGCGGAGCAGGTCACCGGTCCAGTCACTGGGCACGAACATTTTGACCTGCGGCGGTTCGATGGTATCGTGCGGGATGGACTGGTTGCTCTCGTCGAGAACCAGCACGGTGAGCCATTTTTCCACCAGTTCTTCGACCCGGACGCGAACCGTCTCCGGGCTGACCGCGACGACCGAAAGGCCGCGGCCGCGAATCTTGCTCGATTCTCTCAAAAACGGCAGCAGCGAGATGTCATAGTTGCCCGGCGTGGCCTGGCCCTGGTTTTCCACGTTGTAGAAAAATTCGAGCGTCTCATGACCGATCTCCATCCCAACGCCGTGGAGGTCCCTTTGCAGCTCGGCGATCTTGGCCGCAGGGCCCTGAAAGGTAATGTCCAGGCCGATAGAGGTCGTACCGTTATCAAAGGTAACAAGCAGTTTTTCCGGGGTGCGCGGCGCGATGCGGAGCGAGCTGGCCTCGGTCACCTGTTCTTCCTGGGCCATATAAGCCCACGACCAGATAAAGACCGTCAGGAATGCAACCAGTAGAAATTTTTTGAATTTTTCAGCCATAAATCACGGGGACTCCTGGGGCTGGGGTTCATTTTTTTCCGGCTCTGGTTTTGCTTTTTGGGGTTTGGGTTCGGGTTTTTCAGCGGGCTGCGCGGCCTGTTCCTCTGCCTTTTCTAGGATGGGAGCCGTCTCAACAACGGCGGATTTGAGCGATTTGCGAAGCTGCGTTTCCGAGATATTCCGTGTAAGCTTTCCTTCCAGGGCCAGGGAGATAATCCCGGTCTCTTCCGAGACGATAATAACTGTCGCGTCGGAGCTGGAACTGATCCCGACCGCGGCGCGGTGGCGGGAGCCGAGCTGGCGGCCCTCGAAGCTGTCGCCCTCTGCGAGGGGAAGCTGGACACGGGCGGCGATAATACGGTCGGCCCGGATCACCACGGCCATATCATGCAGCGGCGTACCGGGATAGAAGATGGTTTTGAGCAGTTCGGCGGTCACTTTTGAGTCGATACGCACGCCGGTCTCGATAAATTCGCCGAGGCCGACCTGCTGCTCAATGACGATAATCGCGCCGGTGCGGGTTCCGGACATCTGGGTGACAGCCTTGATGATCTCCTCGACGCTTCGGGTGAGCTGCTGGGGAGAGCTGGTCAGAAACCTGGCCTGTCCGATCCGGATGAGCATGCGCCGTATTTCCGGCTGAAAGGCGATCACCGCGACGACGAGCACGGAGATTACAAAGCTTTTGGAGAGAAAAACGATGCGTTCGAGCCCGAAATAGCGGGCAACCAGGCTGATAATGACGGTTCCAAAGACGAGAATGAGCACAACCCCTCGAAAGAGCCTCTCGCCGCGGGTGCCTTCGAGGAAGCTGACGGCCCAGTAGACCACGATCCCAATAAGCAATAATTCGAGGAGGATTACAAAGCGTTCGGTCAGTGTGGTGTTGAAGAGGTACTCGAGAATCGCGTTCAAGAATCCGCTCCCGTGGCTCTTATCCTGAAATAATCAGGAAATTTGTATCGGGCCCGCAGCCCGGTTTCTCCATTTTATCTTACGTATTTATCGCTGAGTCTGGAGGGACGGTCGGTCATCCAGAAATCGTCCATATCGTCCTGAATTTGCTTGTTTTCCGTAATCAGCTTTCTGGCATGGTCTCTGTCGACCTCGCTTGCGGTTCTTCCCGGTGCGGCACAGCCGAACATCGTGACCAGCCACGCAAACAGGAGAACTGAAATCAGCACACGCCAGATTATTGTATTCTTTCTCATTTCTGCCTCTGGATAAAACTTATCATATAAGACCACAACAGGGCCAAACATTTACCGCCGTTGATTTTAACAGGGCCACTGAGGTTGTCAACGCTAAAAAAGCTTTATTTGTTCAACAATTTCGCTGTTTTCATGAAAAACGCCCCTTTCGTAAATCCTGATTTGAATTTATGATACGTGGCCTATGCCGATTGTATCGCTAAATGACATCTTTTTAATGTTCGGGCCGGAAAAGGTCTTCGATCATGCGAATCTAAAGCTCTATGCGAGCCACAAGGTCGGGCTGATCGGACCCAATGGCTCTGGAAAGACGACATTGTTTCGCCTGATCCTCGGGAAATGCCAGCCGGATTCCGGGACCGTGTTTGTACGAAAGAACATCCGAATTGCGTATCTGCCCCAGCAGCCCCATCTCGAAAAAGGCCTTACGGTTCGTCAGGCACTGGAAAGCCAGTTGGGCGGCATTCGCAAACTTGAGAAACAGCTTGCCGAGGTTTCCGCGAAAATGGGCGAATCGAAAGGGGCCGAGCTCTCCCAGGCGATGCATGAATATGAGCGAATCAACCACGAAATGGAGATTTCCGGGGCGTTTGACTACAACCGGCGGATTGAGGCGGCCCTGGATGGACTGGACCTGCCCGAAGATATCATGGATAAAAGGGTTGAGACGCTAAGCGGGGGCCAGGTTTCGCGGCTGTACCTGGCGCGGGTTCTGGTCAGCCAGGCGGATTTACTGCTTCTTGACGAGCCGACGAACCACCTGGATTTGAATATGACGACGTGGCTGGAGGGGTATCTGCGGTCTTTTTCCAAGGCGCTGGTGGTCATCAGCCACGACAGGTACCTGCTCGACGCGGTGTGCAACCGCACGGTGGAGATTGAGACAAAGAAGATTGTTTCCTGGAGCGGCAATTACAGTGATTACGTTGAGGCGAAGGAGCAAAAGGCCCTGCACCGCGAGCGGGAGTACCAGAAACGCAAAGAAATGGTGGAAAACACGCTGGATTTTATCGCCCGCAACAAGAACCAGGAGGGCATGCGCAAGACGGCGATGGGCCGTAAAACCCGGCTGGAGCGGATGTTAAAGGAGAACCCGGACTTTTTGGACCGGGGGGCCGGGCCGACAGAGGGGATCTCCTTTAACCTGGACAGCCCGACGGGTAAAAGCGAACTGGTGGCCCGATGTGAGAACCTGGGTAAGGCTTTCGGGGATTTAAAGCTGTTTGAGGATCTGACATTTGATGTATTGCGTGGTGAGCGGTTCTGTATAACCGGACCCAATGGGACCGGAAAAAGCACACTGATGAAGATTGCCCTGGGCCAGACGGAGCCGGACAGCGGGTCGATCCGCCTTGGCAGGGAGCTAAAGGCGGGGTACCTGGACCAGATGGGCGACACCCTCGATCCGAAAAAGACGGTACTGGAGCAGGGCCGCAGCGTCCGGCCGGATTTGAGCGAGGAAAAGGTGCGGAACATGCTTGGGGCGTTTTTGTTCCGCGGGG
This sequence comes from uncultured Pirellulales bacterium, assembly GCA_964454745.1. Lineage (GTDB taxonomy): Bacteria > Planctomycetota > Phycisphaerae > Sedimentisphaerales > Anaerohalosphaeraceae > CAYVUI01. Next base: position 3,816 of record CAYVUI010000165.1, read on the forward strand.
ATGACGTTTTTAAGCCGATTTCGGCCCTTAGCGGCGGGCAGACGAACCGGCTGATGCTTTTTTGTTTGATGATCTCGCAGCCGGACGTGATTTTGCTCGATGAGCCGACCAACCACCTGGATATCCAGAGCCGCGAAGCCCTCGAACAGGCTCTGGACGCTTACGAGGGCACGATTATCGCGATCAGCCACGACCGGTACTTCCTGGATCGGGTCGCGGAACGGCTGCTGGTGATCGGTGAGAGCCCCGAGGGGCACAAGCAAATGGGGGGTTTTGAGCTGTATGACTCACAGGAGGGGGTGTACTCAAAATATATCGAGACGCGGACCGCCCGGGCCCAGCATGCCCGTGAGCAGATGGAAAAGAAGAAGGCCAAAGCAAAAGCCGCGGCAAAACCGGACCCAAACCGCGGTGCGGCCCCGCTGGAATTGAAGGAATTCAATAAGTATCAGCCCGACCAGATCGAAGAGATGATCCTTGAGCTGGAGATTGAGATCGAGGCGATGCAGGAGCAGTTTGGCGATACGGAAATTTACCAGAATCCGGAAAAACTCGCCACGCTCAATGAAAAATTTGAGGCTAAAAAACAGCGTCTGGATCTTTTGTACCGTGCTTATGAATACCGATCGTAGAATATCGAGGTTAAAATACGGGCCCTGTTTGTGAGCAAAAGTGGTAAAGCTGATAAAAAGGGCGATTTCAGTACTGTTAAAAGGGTTGTGGATAACTTGTTACCGCCTGTGAGCTTTCGGGCGGTAACTCACAGGCCGACGGCGGCATATCAGGCTTCCAACAGATCCGTACCCGGGTTTCTCACAGAAGCGAAAATGTCTCACTGGAAATCTCACAGGTTATCCACCGTGGAAAAAGCCCCCATGCGACACCCTAAACAAGTGTGTATTCTAGACTTGTGGAGATATCCACATTGTGGACTTAACAATTTCACCGGGTATATGACTACTAAGACTAATTTCATTAATTCTTTATTATTTTATCTGTCATAAACAAAAACCCAACAGGGGATTCGCCTGTCAACCGGACATGCCTGTACTGAAACCTCCGATTTTATGAGCATGGGGTGGAGCGGGAAGAAAGCGGGCTAAAAATTGCGAGGCGTCAGCAAAAAAACCTTTTCAAAGCCTCCATAATGCGGTACATTATGCGTTTAAAATATAGATTCGCGAGGACGGCTTTGTATGGGACTTTTCGCGGATCGCAATGGATTGATAATTTCAGAGGCAGCCATGAAGGTAAAGTTCAACAAATCCGCATTGCAGGAAGCTCTTTCGCTGGTCGCCAGCGTGGTGCCCAGCCGCACACCCAAGCCGATTCTTCAGTGCATTCATCTAAATGCCGAGGGCGAAGCGGTTACGGTATCGGCGACGGACCTTGAGGTTGGGATTAACTGCCGGGTCAGCCAGGTGGAGATCGAAGAGGAAGGCGAGATCGTGCTTCCGGCTGACAAGATCAACTCGATTGTTCGCGAGAGCGTGGATGAAGTGCTGGAACTGGAGCGCAAGGATGCCTCGGTGAATATCCGCGGTGTGGATAGTGTGTTTACAATTTACGGGCATGAGGCCTCGGAATATCCGGCGGTGCCGGGCTTTGAGGGCGACGCGGATTGCGAGCTTAGCCTGGCGGCGTTTCAGCGGGGGATCGAGACGACGGTCTTTTCCGCGGCCAAGGAGAGTACGCGGTATGCAATCAACGGGATTTTGTGCGAAGTTTCGGGCAAGAAGATGACGCTGGTGGCGACCGATGGCCGGCGGCTGGCGCGTTCGCTGGTTTCACTGGAAGGTTCGCCGAGCAAGAAGATTACCGAGTCGCGGATTATTATTCCGTCCAAGGCGATGGTGCTGCTGGACCGTGTGGCCGGCGCGACGGACGCGAATGTGGCGATTCGGCTGGTGGATAACAATATCGTGATGGCGTGCGGGGATGTGGTGATCAGTGCGAACCTGGTCGAAGGCAACTTCCCGAAGTATGAGGATATTATCCCGTCGGATTATACCCGCAAGGTGAATCTTTCGACGGATGCGACCCTAAGCGCGGTGCGTCGTGCGGCACTGCTGGCCAATGAGGACAGCAAGGGGATCAAGCTGTCACTGGGCAAGAACATCCTGGTGTTTACCAGTCGCTCGCCGGAGACGGGTGACGCGAAGATCGATATGCAGGTGGAATACGACGACGGTGCCGTGGAGATCGGTTTTAATCCGCAGTTTTTGATTGATGTGCTTCGTGTGATCGAGTCGGATCATTTTGACCTCGAGCTGGGCGATTCAGACCGGCCGGGGATGATACGGACGGGACAGGAGTTTTTGTATATTGTCATGCCGGTTAACATTTGACCCCGCTTGGGCTGGGTATGGATGCCCGGCGTTTTATAGACATTCAGACAGTTTGCAGACACATGCAGAATACGGGTTTCGGGGTGCAGAATTTCAGGCAAAAGAAGGTTGAGCCGCTTGGCGCGAGCCTGACGAAATATTTTGATTCGCATCAGCAGGACTGGGCGAAGAAGCAGGCGGTGGCGGACGGGTGACAGAATTGGTAGCTCGGCCCCTATTTAATCTT
>CAYVUI010000166.1:0-6344 GCA_964454745.1 uncultured Pirellulales bacterium
CCGGAAGAAAAAATCGTACAAGTGTATGATACATTTGTACTATAAAATTCGTACATTTGTACGATTCCGTTCTACAAAGATGTATACACGCTGAAAAAGACTACAATAATGTATCGAAACTCCAAAATTCATACATTTGTATGAAACGTTTGTATGAAACATTTGTATGTCAAAATTCATACGTTTGTATTAAATGCTCGCTTTCAATTTTCCTATTTTCACATTTTCAGCCCTCATACCTCCGAAATTATTTGTAACGAATATCACAATCAAAACCAGCTATACCGCCCATCCACCACCAGCCTCACCAATGTTGCACCGCTCAACCGGCAGGAAAATGTTTCCACCCCATCAGGAAATACCTTCCGCTGGGGTGGAAATTCCTAAGGTTGCCGCAAAAAAATGTAAAACATACATACATCTAAGTACATGATTATAAAGGAGATAAAACGCAACTACCATATGTCTGGTCCCTCTGGCACACCCGTTGCAATATAAATAGGCAAACCTGTAAATAACGGAGATAAATGAATGACACAAGCAGCACTCGCAGCAGCCATATTGCCCCAGGCACCGGCACCTCAGCCAAACCCCGCCCAGCAAATAACTTACGCATCGCGCGGCCAAAATAAAAATACCGATTCAAACCGGACTGCTAATGTCCACAACAAGCAGGACGACAAGCAGGACTTTCAGGCGATTTATGATCGAGAAAAATCCCGGAACGATCAGGCCGACAGTTCTGTCAGGAATGTTTCACATGAAACAAAACAGGACATAGAACAAACAGAACCCAAAGCCGAAAAAACAACAGATACTCAAACTCCAGAACCTGAAAAAACTACTGAAAAACCTCAAAATAAGCCTGAAAACGAGGATTCCGGCGCCGAAAATCAGGATGCTCAACCTCAGCAATCCGAAACTCTCGAAGTCATCGCTCAGATCATTCCAGAAAATACAACCCCGGATCAAGCCCAGCAGGTCCAGGATACACAAAACACCACCCAGCAGGTCGCAAATCCTGTAAGTGCGGAAAATACCGCAAAATCAACTCAGCCTGCCGGATCGCAGGATCAGGTTGATATGCCGGTTGAGACACAACAAAAACCTGTTTTAAACACTGAAAACGCGGAAAAAACACAAGTTACAGACCAAACTCCGCAGAATAACACCCGGCCCGCCGAGCTTGTCACCAAGCCGGATCAGCCTAAAAACCAAACCGAAAATATCCAAAACCAGCCGGTGAAAACGGATTCCCCCGGCCGCAGCCAAAACGAGAATATCCTGCAAGTTACTGTAAAAGAAGAAGTTACTGCAAAACTGGCCCCTGCAGTACAAGACGCAGCCGTAAAAGAAGCTGCCCCTGATTCTGGTAACCCGCCACAAAAAACACTTGCCGACACGGACTCACAAACTGTCGAATTGACACCGGGGGAATCCAAACCGAAAGCAGAAAACACGCAAAACAGTCCAAAAAACACGGATATTGCGAATCAAGACATCAAGCAAAATGGCACTGAAACTGACACCAAATCCCGCTCATCCCGGCAGGTCGAATCCTTCGAATCCCAGCTGAACGAAAAGATCGAGACAAAATCCCTACACACCGTGTCGGAAAACCACACTGACAAAACCACACCGATCCAGTCCAGCCAGAATGCGGCCCAAACTCAGTCCCAACCCGCAGCGAACACGACCGTAACTACTGCGGCCACAAGTGTTTCTGCAACCGGCAGCGTCAACGCGACCGCCCAGTCCCAGGCCATGACACCCACCGAGCAGATCGTCACCGCTGTCAATTCCATGCGGAATCTCACCTCCGGCCAGATCTCGCTCCAGCTCAATCCCTCCGAACTTGGCGCGATCAAGATCCGATTCGAGCAATCTGACGGCCAGCTAACCGGAATTATCGAGGCCCAGCGTCCTGAAACCCAGAAAGAACTCGAAAAAGCCGTTCCCGAGCTCTCCGCCTCGCTTCAGGGCCAGGGCATCCAGGTCAATAAGATCCAGGTTCAGGCCCCGACCCCTCAGCAGCAGCCTCAGAACGATAAAAACCAGCCGGAAACCTACGACAGCCAGCTCCACAGGGAATTCCAGAATGAATCCGGGCAGGGCGGTTCAGGTAATTCCAGCTCTGACAGCAACTTACGCAATGGCTTCTCCTCGAACAGCTATTCGGCCAACGGCAAAGTCGCCGCCGACACTTCAACCCAGTACGCATTCTCGGGCGGGGCAAACTCCGGCCTGAATCTATATATATAGATACGTTTAAATTCTCAAGAAAATGCACGGATATTTCAGACCGCTGATTTCGGGCAAATCGAGCCGAATTATCCATTGTTCCGCTGAATTATGAGACCCCCAAAAATTATAAGACCCTCTTATCGTCCGAAAACTCCCAAAACTTTAATCAAAATCGCGGAAAAATCTCAAAAATCTGATTTACTTCTTAAGTTCCCCTCTCCCGGCTCGACAATAGGGCTGTAATCAATAACCGAGGGGTTAACAATGTGGATCGATATCAGTAATAATATAGCGTTTAACAGCCCAAACATACAAAAGAGCCAGAAAACGGCCCACAAAAAGGCCGCCGCGGCCGATCGAAGAGACTCTACCGTAAAGCAGAATTACGAGGGCCTCCTTCAGCACGCCGTTCACGCATATCATACCGCTGCCTCCAGCCTCCAAAAGGCGCATCCTGCCATAGATATCCAGGCCCTGGATACCCCGGAAAATGCTCGTTCCGCTGCACGGAATATTCTAAAGTCGGGCATTTGATTCGTCGATGCTCTATATATGTTTATTGTAAGTATGGACGATATATATCCATCTTCTGTGGTTAGGAGACTGTCATGTCAAAATCGTTGTTAGTTGTAGATGATTCCGCTACGATGCGCAAAATCATCACCCGTACCATCCGGAAAGCCGGACTTTCAGTTGACGATAACATCCGTGAAGCAGGCGACGGCGCTGAGGCGCTCGAACTGCTCCAGCAGCAGCCCAGCGATGTGGTGCTTTGCGATATCAACATGCCCGGCATGGGCGGTCTTGATTTCGTCAAGGCGGCCCGCAAGCTCGATACCTGCGCGGAAACGAAAATTATTATGATTTCCACTGAAAGTGCCGACGACCTGATCGAGACTGTAAAGGCCGATGGGGCAAATGGTTACGTAACAAAGCCATTTACGCCCGAAACCATCCAGAAAGAACTTGCTCCCTATCTGGGATAATATCCCTTGGGTTGACGGCCTTTGTGCCGATAATAATTGAGGTGCAGATATGATTGTGCAGGAATCACTGGATCAGGCCCTGATCGACGGGGCCAGTGAAGTTTTTGAAACTATGATGTTCATGACGGTTGAGCCCTGTAATGACCTTTACGACGGTATGGAAGGCCAAACGTTCATGGGGTCGATTACCTATAAGGGCCCCATGGAAGGCGTTTTGACCATAGCCTGCGGAGAAGATTGTGCCCGGCAGATCGCGATCAATATGCTCGGTTTTGAAGAGGGCGAAGAACTTTCCGAAGACGATGTCAAAGACGCGATCGGTGAGGTGGCCAATATGGTGATGGGATCGGTCAAGGCAAAACTGATGGATGAAGTAGGAGACCTGCAAGTCTCTGTTCCCACAGTGATTATGGGCACTGAGATGTCATCCAGTTTAAAAGAAGGTGCCAAAAGAGTCGAACGGACCATCCATGTCGATGACATGGTTGCCTGCCTGACTCTTATATACACGGAATCTGCTGTCGCGGCCTGAGAAAGGGAAGCGGCACCGCTGAAGAATGGATTGAGTACAATAAATGTCACAAACAAAGGCGGAAATTGAATCGAAGGTCCTGGACCTGACCTCGGAAGCATTTGACTGCTTCGCCGAAGATATCGAAATGATGTTCGATACCAAGGTCCATGCCCAGCAAATGGACTTTGGGGAGGGGACCGTTTCTGACCTCAAGGACAACTTCAAGAAACTTGCCGCCGTTATCAATGTCAAATCTGAGGGAAGGCTCTACGGGAAATACCACGTCATTTTCGACCGTGAAGGTCTGTTTACCATGGCCGGCACGTTTGTCATGCAGCCTGAGAAGGTGATTGAACAGAATCGAAAGGCTGGCACCGAAGCCGAGGCCAGTGAGATTGGCGACGCGATCGGTGAGGTCGGCAATTTGATGGTCGGCTCATGGGACCGGATATTCCGCGAGGATTTTGAAGGCCACGGCCATTTCGTCCAGTGCGGGACGTTCGTGGGCAATCCCTGGTCTGATACGCAAGGCAGTATCGGTGTCGCCAAGGATGAGGAAGTGGTGATGGTTCAGTACGAGATGACGGTTGAACCGCTCGAACCGTTCCGCTGTGCAGCAATTTACCCCAAGAAATTGTTTGAATATGTCGCCCCGGAAGAGCAGAAGTCGGAATCCGCAGAGGCGGCCCCGGCGGCGGAAGAATCCGCCCCGGCAGAAGCGCCCGCTGGCGAAGCGCCGGCAGCTCCCGCCCCGGAAATGACACCGCAGGGCGATCAGCAGGTAGAGCAGGTCGCAGCGGCTGCGCCCGCACCGGAAGCGGCACCCCAGCCGGCCCCAGCTCAAGCTGCCCCGGCACCCGCGGCTCAAATGCCGGCAGACGCCGCACAGCAGCCGGTCAGCGATGCGATCCGCATGATGACCCAGACGGGGATGCTGCCCCAGCAGGGCGGCCCAGCCGAGGCGCTGGTGCTCTCAGGCGTGCAGGCGAACCAGTTGATGCGGACGGATATCGCGTGGGCCTCGCCGGAGGAAACGGTTGAGCAGCTTGTCGCGAAGATGCAGCAGTTTGATACCGGGTATCTCCTGGTCGGCCAGGAGGGCAGGCTCGAGGGGATCGTGTCGAAATCGGATATCCGCGGTGCGATGAGCCCGTATTTGCAGTCGATGTTCGTCAAGTGGCGCGGGCCGATGGATGTGGCGAGTTTGCAGATTAAGGCCAAGTGGGTGATGAGCCGGCCGGTGCGGACGGTGACGCCGCAGGCCAGCGTATCGAATATCATGAAGACCATGCTCAACCACGGCGGCAGGTGCATGCCGGTGGTGGACAAAAACGGCGCGGTGCTGGGCATGATTACCGCGTTTGATGTGTTCCGTACACTCCTAAACGGCCCGGAGAACAACACCGCGGGCCGAACGCAGCAGAACCCGCCGTTGGCGTAGGTTCACGGGCGGATACGCCCTGCGGCATTTCTCTTGCTTCAACGCTTTAATTGTAGCATTTTTTTAAACGTTGATTTTTTCTCCAAATTCTACTTGCCTTCGGCTCGTTCATTTTTGGTGGGTGCGACCCACCCTACGCTACAGAATAGAGAGAGTGGAGAGTAGATTGTGGAATGGCCTGCGGCCATGTTTTTTTATTTTTTATAAACCGCGAAAGACGCGAAAAGCGCGAAACTGCCTTCAGGCAGGTAAGTATTTGGGTTGCACACAGGCAAGGACAATACATGGAACTCGATTTTATAAGAAACGCTGATGCCGCGGGTTGTCGCTGATTATTTCGCCTTCGGCGAATGGAATTGTATTTTATTCGCCACAGATGGCACAGATTTTCACAGTTTTTTCATTATAAATGAGTACAGTTGGTTACGTGATGATTTGCGGTGTTGCGGCGGGTGGGTTTGGGAAGTTGGTTTATCGAGCCTGCGACTCGACGATGTTGTGCGAGGCGCACAACATCAAGGATACGGTCTTCGACCGATGCTATCCCCGGGGTTTCGTTCGCTTCGCTCACTTTACCCCGGGCTGTTTTATACAATCCCTTCGGGATTGATGTGGATACGTCCTGTGGACGGGGCTGTTTTTTATCAGCATGCGTTTCTTTCGATGGCTTCGCCATCACAAATCAACAGCATCCTACGGGGCTTGATAATCATACTTATATAGGCAAACATACGAATAGCTGAATAACTATTCTTCATCACTTATTTTTCGAATAATTTTTTCAGTTTGATACATTTCATTAAGAAATTGCTGATCCCAATGTGATGAACTTTCTAAATATCCCCTTGCCCAATCAAGTAGCTTTTTTCTAAAATCTTCAATGTTAAAAATATAGTTTTTATCAATTAATAAATCCAGAGCATATCGATAACGTTCTAAATAGTCCTCAACGGCTTGTTCACCTGATTTTTCAATCTTTTCTTCAAGTAAAGGGATTGTTTTCTCAATTTGTTTTTTTAGCTTTTGGATATCTTCATTATTGGTCTTATTCATTTTCATACCTTAAGAGATTCTCTTAAAAAACCTATTAATACAATAATTACATCTAGCCCTTAAACAAGCGTAGTTTGATAGGAAAAAATAGTTCTAAAACCCTAAA
>CAYVUI010000167.1:0-6255 GCA_964454745.1 uncultured Pirellulales bacterium
TCATCAAAATATAAATCCAAAAATCTGTGAAAATCTGTGCCATCTGTGGCTCTAATATATTATAGAAATCCTTTCGCCGAAGGCGGAATAATCAGCGAGAATCCGTGTAATCAGTGTTCCGTAAAAAAATATTCCTTTCGTCAAGCGAAGCGAGACCTTTGCGTCTCTGCGTCTTTGCGCGAGATCAAAATAACATCCAGCCGCTGCCGAAGGCAGTCTTCATGGCCTTCAGTAGCTTCATGGTAAAAAAAATTACTCACCATGAAGAGCCTGAAGTGATTGAAGATTTACACACAAAACTTTATCGCCCGATTTTCACACAACCCAATCATGAAATCCTGCCTGTGTGCAATCCAAATATTGATCTACTTTAAAGCAGTTTCGCGTCTTTCGCGGTTGAATACTAAATTCGCCGAAGGCGAAAACCTTTGCGTCTCTGTGTCTTTGTGCGAGAATATTCAAAAACCACGCAATCGTAGAAATGCCTTATCTTCCTACAATAATGTAGCCAAACCTCAAAATTAGTACATTTGTATGATACAAACGTATCATACACTTGTACCATAGAATTCGTACATTTGTACGATTCGATTCTACAAAGTTGTAAGATCATAAAAATAGACAACAAAAATGTAGCCAAAGCCAAAATTTAATACAAATGTATTAAACGTTTGTATGAAACATTTGTATGAAAAATTCATACGTTTGTATGAAATGCTCGCTTAAATCTACCCATTTTAACGACACCCGACTTCAAACTTCCGTATCTATTTGTGATTCGCTTCACAAATAAATTCTCGCCAACAAAAAATACCTCATTGCTCCCTGCCGTATTGTTCACAAACGTAAAGAAAAACCTGTCCATTTTTTCCAGCTTCAAACTGAATTTCCGGCATACCCCCCTTTGACTTTTCGAGCCGGATTCGCTATCATAAACATCCAACGGATAGCTTCACAAAAACAATAACCCTCGATGGATCGCGTAAGTCATTATGAGCAAAGGATTTTGTCATCTTCACGTCCACAGCGAGTACTCGCTGCTCGACGGGGCCGTGCCGCTCTCGAAACTGTTTAAACGCTGCAAAGAGCTCGAAATGGACTCCGTCGCCCTGACCGACCACGGCAACATGTTCGGCGCAATCGAGTTTTACACCAAGGCCCGGGCCGCCGGCATCAAACCCATCATCGGCATCGAGGCCTACATCGCCCCCGGCCACCGCACAGACCGCCAGAAAACCGGCATTTCCGAGTCTTCCTACCACCTCATCCTCCTCGCCGAAAACAATACAGGCTACAAAAACCTGCTTAAATTGACCAGTATCGGCTATACCGAGGGTTTTTACTACCGCCCGCGGATCGACAAAGAAATCCTCGCCGAGCTAAACGAGGGCATCATCTGCACCAGCGCCTGCATCAAGGGCGAAGTCGCCAGCATGATCGTCCGCGATGATATGGACGCTGCCCGCAAGGCCGCCCAGTCGTATCTCGACATCTTCGGTCCGGAGCGGTTCTTCATCGAACTCCAGCACCACGACGACTCCGATTTACCCGATATCCGCCGGCCGATGGCCGATTTAGCACAGGAAATGGGCATTCCGACGATTGTGACCAACGATGTCCACTTCCTAAACGCCGGCGACCACGACGCCCACGACGTCCTTACCTGTCTGAACACCGGCAAACGATACGCCGATCCTGAGCGGATGCACTATCCCGAGGATGTGTACCTGAAAAGTTCGGAAGAAATGCGGGATTTCTACAGTGATTTCCCCGAAGCCTGCGACAATACCCTGCGCATCGCCGAGCGGTGCAACGTTGAAATCGACCTAAACAGCCAGCACGCCCCGACTTACCAGCCCGAAGATAACAGCTCACCTGAAGAGTACCTCACCCGCCTGGTCTACGACGGCGCGAAAAAACTCTACGGCGAAGTAACGCCCGAGATCCGCGAACGAATCGACCGCGAGCTGGAAGTCATTGAGGGCAAAGGGTTTTCGAGCTATTTCCTGATCGTGTGGGACTTTTGCAACTTCGCCCGCCAGAACGACATCCCCGTCGGCGCCCGCGGCAGTGCGGTCGGCACCGTGGTGGGCTACTGCCTGGGCATCTGCAACGTGGATCCGATCCGCTATGACCTGCTGTTTGAGCGGTTTATGGACCCCCAGAGAAACGAGATGCCCGATATCGACATTGACATCTGCCAGGTCGGCCGGGCCAAAGTGCTCGAATATGTCCGCAGCAAGTACGGCCAGATTGCCCAGATTATCACTTTTGGAACCATGAAGGCCCGGGCGGTGGTCCGCGATGTCTGCCGGGTACTCGAAGTGCCGCTCGCCGAGGCGGACCGGCTGGCCAAGCTGATCCCCAACGAGCTGAAAATGACGCTCGACAAGGCACTTGAGGTTGAGCCGGAGCTGAAAAAAGCCTGCGATGCCGATCCGATGACACAAAAGGTATTCGATGTCGGCAATAAGCTCGAAGGCCTTGCCCGTCATGCCAGTGTGCATGCCTGCGGGGTGATTATCGCCGATGAGGAGCTGACCAATTACCTGCCGCTGTATAAGCAGGCCGGCTCGGAAGACTTGATTACCCAGTTTGAAGGGCCCATCTGCGACCAGATCGGGCTGCTCAAGATGGACTTTCTGGGCCTGAAAACGCTCAGTATTATCGAGCGGAGCGTCCAACTGATCGACACGCTGCATCATAAGAAAATCGACATCGAGCAAATCCCCCTCGACGACCAGGATGTCCTTTCAGGCATTTTCGGTGCGGGCAAAACCAAGGGCGTGTTCCAGTTTGAATCCGGCGGCATGCAGGATATGCTCATGAAGCTCCACCCGGACCGGATCGAGGACCTGATCGCTGCCAACGCACTCTACCGGCCCGGCCCGATGGCCCTGATCCCGGACTTTATCGAGCGAAAACACGGCGCGAAATGGGACGTACCGCACCCGATCATGCGGGAGGTGCTCGAAGAGACCTTCGGCATCATGATCTACCAGGAGCAGGTGATGCGTATCTGCAACCGCCTGGGCGATATCCCGCTGCGTGAGGCATACAAGCTGATTAAGGCGATCAGCAAGAAGAAGGAATCCATCATCCAGCAGGAGCGCAAACGCTTCATCGACGGCTGTGTGGACAAGGGCCTCAAGGAGAAGCAGGCCGACGAAATCTTTGAGCTGATCGAGCGTTTTGCCGGCTACGGTTTTAACAAGAGCCACGCCACGCGATACTCGATGGTCGCCTACCAGACCGCGTGGCTGAAGTTCTACTACCCCGTTGAGTTCATGGCCGCGCTGCTGACCTACGAAATGAGCAACTCGGACAAGATTGTCGAGTACATCCAGGAATGCAAGGTGATGGAGATCGAGGTCACCAGCCCGGACATCAATGAAAGCTTTACCGACTTTACGGTCATTTACAACGATCAGCTCCGGGAGAACAACCTTCGCGGTAAGATTCGCTTTGGCCTGGCCGCGGTCAAGGGCGTTGGCGGAAGGGCCGTCGAGCAGATCATCGAGGCCCGTAAAAAGGTGGACCACTTCAAGAGCCTGTTCCACTTCTGCGAAACGGTCGATCTCCGCGCGGTGAACAAGCAGGTGATCGAGGCCCTGATCAAGGCCGGGGCGTTTGACAAGCTCGGCGGCTCGCGGGCCCAGATGATGGCGGGGCTTGAAAAGGCCATGCAGGCCGGGTCTCAGCTCCAGGCGGATAAGGTTTCCGGGCAGATGAACTTTTTCAACCAGGGCAGTTTCGCCGAGGAAAGGGAACACCACGACCACGGCCTGCCCGATGTACCGCCGTGGCCCGAGATGCAGATGCTCAAATATGAAAAGGACGTACTGGGTTTCTACGTTACCAGCAATCCGCTGAGCCGCCATGCCGAGACGATCGGGGCGTATTCCAACTGCCACACCAACGAAATGGCCGAGAAGGGTCAGGACACCGAGGTGATCATCGGCGGGCTGGTCCGCAAGATCCGCCACCTGGTGACTAAGAACGGCCGCAACGCCGGGGCGAAGATGGCCGTCTTTGAGCTGGAAGACTTCCAAGGCAACTGCGAGGTGGTCATGTTCCCCAAGTGCCTGACCGAGTACGGACATATGCTCGAGGTGGACAAGATTCTCTTCGTCCGCGGCAAGATCGATACCAAACGCGAAACCCCGAACCTGCTGTGCGATGAACTGATCGCGATGGAAGAGGCCGCGGATAAACTGGCCGCGAATGTCTGGATCAACTTCGGGTTTACCCGCGTTTCGGATGAACTGATCGAAAAGATTCAAAGCGTCTGCCAGCGACACCCGGGCCGCAGCGGGCTAGGCATGGACATTACCACGGAAAAAGGTTACCGGATCGCTGCGATGGCGGACCGTCAGTACAATGTCCGGGCGGATGCCGACCTGCGAAACCGGCTCGAACAGCTTGTCGGCCCGGGCAATGTCGAGTTTCGCCGGCGATAAACGGAGGCCCATTTGGAATCCATACAAACCATTCTCAAGGCACGCTGGCCCGAAGCGATACTGATCGTCGTATTCCAGGCCGTCTCGATCACCCTTGCCGAGCGGATCGCCTGGACCTTCTGGCCGGACGCGGGCAATACGCTCTCCGAAATGGCCATCCTGGGCATGAGCGCCGGGTCTGCGTGTTTCGGCGTGCTGTGGCTGATTTTGCTGCTGGGCTTTTTGCGCAGTGCCCGCGTGACCGGGGCCGCCCCGCACGACCCGCACCAGCTTATCATCATCGGCAGGCACTTTTTCTGGCGGACGGTTTTGGTCAAGATCGCCGTGTTCTGCCTGACGGTGATTTTGCTGTTTCTGCTGATCGCCCTGATGAGCAATATCCTGATCGCGCTGGGCCGGCCGATCACGCCGGAGAACCTGCCCGCCTGGCCGGGCATCGTCAACATCTGCGTGATCCATATCGTGCTGGTCAAACTGATCCTGGTCACGCCGGCCTTTATCCTCTCGCGGGACTGCTCGATCACCCAGGCACTGGAATATACCACCCGGTCCAAAATCATTGAGGGCCGCCGGCTGCTGGGCCTGTTCGCGGTGTGGCTGGCACTGATCTGTGTATACACCCTGCTTCGCAACCATTTTGAAAGCGTATCGCTGAACCTGGCCGCGGCGGGTATTTACGCCCTGCTCAACGCCGCCCTGACGCTGGGGATCCACCTAAACGCCGTCAAATTCTCCCTGCGATAAGTTTCGTAGGGTGGGTTGCACCCACCATTAATCATTCGTTACCATTGGCGGTGGGCACGGCCCACCCTACTTTTCAACCGCGAAAGGCGCGAAAATACGCGAAAGGAAATTGGAAAGTTATGTGCGAAAAACTTCAATCACTTCCAGCTCTTCATGGTGAGTAAATTTTTTTACCATGAAGCTACTGAAGGCCATGAAGACTGCCTTTGGCAGCGGCTGGATGTTGTTATGATCTCACGCTCCTTCGGCTGTGCTCAGGACAGGAAAGACCGCAAAGGTCTCGCTTCGCTTGACGAAAGGAATGGATTTTTCTTGACCTTGCCGCAGCGATTCCTGTAAAATCACAGATGTTGTTTGGAGAATTTTCTCTACCGTATGTTTGGGAAATCTCAGTTTATGAATTCAGAGGAATAGAATTACATGCTAATTACTAAGTACAAAATAACAATTCTACTATTTGCTGCTTTTCAAATTTTCGCCGATCCCACCTTGTCTGCGACAACTGATTCTAATGATCTGATTTTCATCAAGCTTACAGATGTGCAACCGACAGAGATTGATTACATCGATTACGGAAGTTCTGCTGGAAACGAATCTTCAATGTTTTCAATCAAAGAAGAAATAACGAAACAGCCGACTGATTGTAATGTCGTTGCAACATTTCATTTACTTCTCCAGCATTTACAGTATTTTTCTCATCTAAAAGAAAATGACCAAGAGATTCGCAAGTCTTTTGAAGAAAACGACTATTACGGATCAGGGGCATCAATATTGGAATATATCCAGCAGAATTATACAGCGGATTATGTGGATGGAATTATTTCTGTGTGTATTGTTAAAGATAAAGATGGCAAGGAATTCGTCATTTTTGATAAAGATAATGATGAGGACTTTACAAATGATGAATTTTTATCCTATTCGTCTATTTATAGGCATCCATTTTATAATGAGGCGCCCCAGGAGAATAACTCACTGATCGCAAAAGCCGATGTAGATATTTAGGGCTTGCTGAATAATTTGGAAGTTCTTTTTTTACAATGGGATGGGGTTG
>CAYVUI010000168.1:0-6024 GCA_964454745.1 uncultured Pirellulales bacterium
TCATCTTGGGGTCATACATGCGTGCGCGGAGGTAATACTGCTCGATCTCGCTGTCATACCACTGGCCGGTAAAGAGCATTCGATTATCGAGGTTCTCATAAGCTTCCAGCGGCGTGCCGTAGGCGTCATAGGTATAGGCGTTCTGGATCGAGCCGTCGTCGTCGAGCATCAGCCGAACCGAACCGAGGCGATCGTGTACGTAGAGCCGGTGATGGTCAATCAGTAACGGATCAGTGGTGTTATGCTCACGTTTGGTGTGAACCTGCGCGGTATGGGGCGTATGGACATATGAAGTTTCTAAAGAACCGGTGTCACTCCGCGAGGTAACAGTAGCATAGCGGAGCAGGGATGTCAAGAACGAATTTCAGGGTAAGACGATTCTTCGCCCTCGGCGCAAACCTTGACAGATTCCGCGTATTTGACCGGACTTTGACGGATTATACCGGAAAACTACCTCCACACCCCCTGCGCATAAAAAGGCGTTTCCCTTCCCCTACTTTTTCATTGATTCTCCGCCTCAAACCGTTACCCTTATCAAAGCAAAACTACCAGAACAGGAGAAGTACATGAAACACAACCTGCACCTTCGCATCGCATTATGGGCCATATCAACACTGGCAGCCGCCCTTCCCCTCCGCGCACAGGACACCCGGCCAAACCTCACACTCGAACAATCCGTCGTCATGATCCGCGCCGTCCAGCAGGAGATCAACTACCGCAATCCCTGGAAAAACGCGGGCATCAACCAGGGCGTGGGCTCCGGCTTCGTCATCGCAGGTGACCGCATCATGACCAACGCCCACAACATCGCCAACGTCCGTTATATCGAGGTCAAAAAGCAGAACCAGGCCCAAAGGTACCCCGCCACCGTAGAATTCGTCGCCCACGACTGCGACCTCGCCCTGCTCAAAATCGACGCACCCGGCTTCTTCGAGGGTACCGAGCCCCTCGAGTTCGGCTCCCTGCCCGAGATCAACTCCACCGTCCAGACCTACGGCTTCCCGGTCGGCGGCCGCCATGTCTCTGTCACCGAGGGCGTCGTAAGTCGAATACAGGTAGACACTTACAGCCACTCCCGGGCCGACATGCACCTCGTCGTCCAGACCGACGCCGCCATCAATCCCGGCAACAGCGGCGGACCCGTCATGCAGGACGGCAAAGTCGTCGGCGTCGCCTTCCAGGGCCTCCGCTCCGCAGACAACATCGGATACATGATCCCCACCACCGTCATGCAGCATTTTCTCACGGATATACAAGACGGCGCATATAACGGCTTCGGCTCATTCGGATTTGCCTACTCCACACACCTGCACAATCAGGTATTCGCAGCCTATACCGGCCTGCCCCAGGGCACCGAGGGCATCGTCATCCTGCGCACCCAGCCGAATTCCTCCGTGCACGATCTGCTCAAAACCGGCGATATCATTACTGAAATCAACGATTTACCCATTGATAACGACGGACTGGTCGAGGTCCACGGCCTCCGGCTTCACGTGTCGGAATCCGCCGAATCCCTCCAGATCGGCGAAACAGCACCCATCGCCTTCTACCGCGACGGCAAGCTGCACCAGGAAACCATCACCGTCGCACTCAACCGCCCGGTCATCCCATTCTGGCGGGAATACGACCAGCCCCCCCGCTACGTCGTCTACGCCGGCCTCGTCTTCGTACCCCTCAACCGCAACCTCATGGAAACCTGGGGCCGAAACTGGGTCGCGGACATGCCCTTTAACCTGCGGTATACGTTCCTGAACTACGATTCCATGGATATTGACCCAAAAATGAAGGAATTCGTCGTCGTTTCAGACATCCTGCCCGACAAAGTCAACGAATACGCCGACCCCTACCGCTACGAAATCGTCCGGGAAATCAACGATACACCAATATACTCTCTCGACGATGTTTATAAATCGCTTCATGCTCATAGCGAAGACTACCAGCACATACAATTCTTTAACATCGACCTGCCGCTTATTCTCGATACTGCCCAGGCCGACCAGAACCATGAATCAATACTCGATAAATACTCACTGCCAAACGACCACGCGGGAATCAAACCATGAAAAAAACATTGAAAAACAGGGACAATCACCAATTATCAAATCTTGATGGTGATCCATACCAGCCGAACAACCTCGTAGGGTGGGCCGTGCCCACCACAAACCCCAAAGAAGCGAATGTGCAGGGTAGGGTGGGCTCCGCCCACGCTGAAAAACAAAAGGCAGTGAAAAATCCCGCAGGATGGGTAAAATACTTGTTTCATTTTACCCATGCTGATAAAAGCAGCCCGGCCAATGGCCGGATTCCATGCTCTACTCTCTTCCCTCTATTTTCTCCCCACTGGCCCGAAGGGCCCCTAGGGTGGGCCGTGCCCACCACAAACCCCAAAGAAGCGAATGTGCAGGGTAGGGTGGGCTCCGCCCACGCGGTCAACAAAACCTCGTCAAAGGGACGAATCAACCCATTACTTTTAATCACACTACTATGTGTTGTACTTACAACAATAACGGGTTGCCAACAACGCAGGGTAGCCGGTACCCACCAGAATAAACTCGACGAAAATTACGCTAAATCATTGCTATACATGGAGATAGCAGCTCTGTCCTACGACCAGCGGCGCCCCTGGAACCCCCCGGAAAACTTCACAAAAGCCGGCTACGGCGTCGTAATCGCGCCCAATATGCTGCTCACAACCGCCTGGAATATCTTCGATTCCTCCTACATCAAATGCAAAGCAAAGGGCACCCCCGATTACTTCGAGGCAAAGGTAAAAGTCGTTGACTACCAGTTAAACCTCGCCCTGCTGGAGTTTGATCCCGCAGCATTCCCCACTGCCCAGCCGATCACCTTCAACGAAACCATCCCAATCCGAGATACGGTACGCACCGTCTGGATCACCGAAGATGCCACCGTAATGAGCCAAAAAGGCGAATACGACCGCGCCGAGATTTTCAGCAACTCCGTATCCTTTAATAATGTAATTACTTACATCGTCGAGAATATCGCCCTGCCGTCCGGATCCTCGCGGATAGTCACACAAAACGGACAGATTATCGGACTTGCCGCCTGGTCGGAAAGCACCAGCCAGGAAATGGGCGTCATCCCCTCAGCGACCATAAATGCCTTCCTAACCGCTGCCATGCAGGAGCAATACCATGGCTTCGGCTGGGCGGGTTTTCATGTCGAACCACTCAATGACCCCGTACGCCGCGACCTGCTCGGCCTGGTGGACTACCCCGAAAAGGGTGTCATTGTATCCGATGTCCTTAATATGGGCACCGCCAGCGACGTTTTGCAAAAAAATGACGTTATCATCATCATCAACGGTTACGACATTGACACCTACGGCAAGTTCCAATCCCCCCAGTATGGCCGGATCGGCTTCAACCACCTGCTGGTAAGTTCCCCTGCAGGTTCCGATAACAATATAACCATAATCCGTGATAAACAGG
This sequence comes from uncultured Pirellulales bacterium, assembly GCA_964454745.1. Lineage (GTDB taxonomy): Bacteria > Planctomycetota > Phycisphaerae > Sedimentisphaerales > Anaerohalosphaeraceae > CAYVUI01. Next base: position 3,453 of record CAYVUI010000168.1, read on the forward strand.
CCATAGAGCTGAATTGCAAATCCCGGCACATCAACGCGGATCAAATGCTGATCCCCTACTATGCGTACGACAAAAAACCAACCTACTTCGTCACCGGCGGATTTATCTTTCGGCCGCTCACACGTGATTATTTGACCATCTGGGGCGAAGACTGGTACTCCAAGGCCCCTACCAACCTGATGATCTACTTTTTCGGCGAATCCTTCAAACCCACAAAATCCCGCAAGGAAATCGTGATCCTGTCCGAAGTGCTGCCCGCCATGACTAATTTGGGCTACCACCAGCTATCCAACGCGGTTGTCAGCAAAGTCGACAATTATCCCGTGGAAAGCCTGCAGCACATGTACAACCTGATCGAATCAGCTCCGGGACCGTTTATTACGATTGAGTTCGAACAACATGAACCATTGCTGGTTTTGCCCAAGGAGCAGTTGCCGCAGATCAATGAAATGCTCAACCAGGCATACGGAGTCGGAAAGCCCGAGAATTTGGAATAATCCAACATTCCGGACAAGCAGGGGGGATTAATGTTTCACGTGAAACAATTCCGGACTTGCGGACTCTTATAATGTTTCACGTGAAACATTTATGGAGTCGTATTATCTTGATATCTTCTTTTACTTTATCTTTTTTTGCGTGCATTTTTGAAATTTTGCTGTTATTTTTTGTCGTTGTATACCGATTATATTAATAGTGCATTTTTATGAGGGGCATTTGAGCTGGAAGGAGAATTGAAATGGCACAGAAAGATAAGAAACCGCATTTGGGCAAGGGGTTGAACGCACTTCTGGGTGATTCGTTTGTACAGGACATTAAAGACCCTAAAGCGTCTGATAATACGGAATTCCCGGTAGATGTGGAGCTAAAGAGTCGGTTATGTGAATTGCCGATCTCTCGGATTCAGCCGAACCCATATCAACCGCGTAAGCAATGGAATGACAAGGAGTTGGAAGAGCTGGCCACCTCGATAAAGGTCAAAGGTCTGCTTCAGCCGGTTTTAGTTCGCAAGGCGGTTCCCGGCAAAGGCCGTAAGGACCTGGATATTCATAAATATATATCAGGCAGCAAGTTAGAAGGTGAGAAGGGCGGTGACAAGCAGGGGGGCAGGGTATCTGCAGACAATGTAGGTCTACAGAGTACAGATATAGAGAAAAAGGGTGATTTTTATGAATTGATTGCTGGTGAGCGACGGTACCGGGCGGCGGAAATGGCCGGGCTGGAAGTGCTGCCGGCGATAGTGAGGGCGGCCAGTGATGAGGAGATGTTTGAGCTGGCGCTGGTAGAGAACATTCATCGTGAGGATTTGAACCCGGTGGACCGGGCGATGGCGTATCGTCAGTACCTGGATCAGTTTGGATTGACGCACGCGGACGGGGCGCAGCGGCTGGGCGAGGATCGGTCGGTGATTACGAATTATTTGCGGCTGCTTGATTTGCCCAAGGAGATTCAGACGATGCTTGTCGAGAAGGATTTGTCGATGGGGCATGCGCGGGCGCTGCTTAGTATCAGCAGTGATGAGCTGAAAAAGAAGATAGCGGTGATGGCGATGACGGATAAGCTTAGCGTGCGCGAGGTGGAGCGGATCGTTCGGCAAAAGACGGAGAAGGGCAAGGCGCCCAGGGAGCCGAAAGAGGAGAAGGATAAGCCTTCGCATATTGTGGATTTGGAGAATGCGTTTCGAGATCGGCTGGGTACGAAGGTGAGTATCAGCACTGGGAAGGGGGGTCAGAAGGGGAAGATTGTGATTGAGTTTTATTCGCTGGACGAGTTTGACCGGATCAGTGAGAAGATGGGGATGTGGTATGAGCCTCGCGGGCCTGTGGATAAGACGGTGCGGATCCGGCCGTATTAGTGTTATGAGGGGGTATCGATTCTGCGAACCGAGGCGAGTTAGGTATATACACTCAACTTGGAGGAATGGCCTTAGGGCGCCCTTCGGGCGAGAAGGGAGATAGGAGAAAGTTGAGAGTAGAGAAAGGAAATGGTCTTCGACCGATGCTTTTTAATTCTTGACAAACGGGGTGGTTTGTGGTAGGTTCATGTCGGTTATCAGGAGGGATATTCCGCCTGAGCTTTTCATGAGGACAGGGAGTTTTTATTTTATCTCGGCTGCGCCTCGGGCACTTTGGGGTAGGGCCCAAAGTGGTGGAAACGTCCTGCGGACGATGCTGTTATTAAATTGAATGGAGGGTTTGATATGCGATTGGTTTGGGTGGTGATGGTTGTTGGGGTTTTGGTGTGTTCGGTTGGATTTGGGGCCGGGGGCGGGGCCCTTTGGGCCAGAAAGTAGATAGGAGAAAATTGAAAGTAGATCATGGAACGGCCTGACGGCCAGGCTTTTCCCTGCACCACGTTGGGTGCAGGGTTCATTTTTGCCTGTTGAGGCTGCGCCTCGGGCGATTGAATCCTTTGGATTCAAGTGGAAACGGTCTTCAACCGATGCTGTCCCCGGGGTTTCGTTCGCTTCGCTCACTTTACCCCGGGCTGTTATTATTCAACCCCTTTGGGGTTGAGTGGAAACGTCCTGCGGACGAGGCTGTCCCTGCACCACGTTGGGTGCAGGATTAAGATT
>CAYVUI010000169.1:0-5997 GCA_964454745.1 uncultured Pirellulales bacterium
GATAAAAACCGGCAGATAAAACAAACTGTGTCTAACAGTGCGACTGCTTCCGCCGACATTGTCTTTTTTGATTTTTTCCAAGTACCTATTCGACTGGCAGGAATAGGCAAGTGTAGTCATTCCCTGTCAACTGCTGGCAACAACAAAAATCTGTACTATGATTGTCTACTTTTTTTTTAGAGGACTTTTGATACTTTTGTTACTTACAAAAGGGGGCCATTTTCATAAAACACGCTTTTGTACCTTTTGAGAGGTGTTCCTATAAGAGTCTTAATTTACTTTGTCATTTATAGACATAACATGTCATAAGCAGTCATTGCTGTGCACTTTTACCTAAACCTACATCCACAAAAAATACTACTTTCGTTACGAAATGGCAGTATCAAAAGGCGCAAAAGGTGCAAAAGTTATATTTTCAGGTGACCGTCGACACATAAAGGAGATGTTTTTAAAAAGGATACCCCCAAAACAAGTATCAAAAGGTACAAAAGTCGAAAACTTCTTCTAACCTCTTTTTATTAAAGCAATTACAGTCGCAACTTATGAAACTTCGATATCAGTCCAAGTCCCAAAAGCCAAATTCATCGTTGCTGTACGGCACTGCCGACTCTAAATAGTCCATCTTGGCCTGAAAGGGATTGATTTTGTGACCGCACCGGGTAGATGGCAGAACTCGTTTCTTTTTCTGATAATAATCGATTTCATACCGAAGCCGGTCCTCACTTTCATCCAACAGAACCCCTTGGCACCCCAAACTGCGTCGTGAAAACTTACGCCCTTCTTTCGCTGCCTCAATTTCCCAAAGTAGGTTATCCCGTTGTTCGCTTAAATGTGTATCCTTGCCAACCCATTGTTCATGCCGTTTAAAAGCATCCCAATAGTCACCCTTGACCCATCGATAATCTGATTCCAATTCACCTGAGTCGGGATTGTAGGCATCCCAGGTATCCGAATACTCGTGTTCGGCTTTTACAATCAGTTCACGAGCCGCCCCGTCCTGCCATGAAAGACGCTTCAGTTGCCACGCCAATGTCTTATCTGACTTCGATACCATCTGCAGGTACTTCGTAAAAGTATCCACGTCAGCCTGAATAACACAATCCAGGCACAGGCGTGTTTCGATGTGATTTTCTTCTGGCTTATGCTGAACATAACCATGACGCGGCGCCCACCGTTGACATTGTTGGCAATGAAGCATCTTGGTTAGCTTGCGCCCACCCGGTGGATAATTGTTAACATCAATCTCGGCGACAGTACCCTCTTGGGTAACAAGCTTACGCACACACGCCTTGAACCATGCTGATGAACAGAACAATGTATTGAGCAGTTTTTGGTAAATCGAACCGACAAACATCGCCCAGGCCACCGGCTTTGCCTGCTGTTTTGTCATGCCGGTGAATCCTCGCCGCTCAGTAATTCCTTAAGAATGTCTTCGACTTCCTTTGATTCGGCTTGGTACAGCAGTTTAGCAATCGGATGGTTATCGGGATTCTGTTTAAATGATTTTACACAGGCCACATAAGTGGCTGAACTGTTAATATTCTGAGGCTTGCATGGATTCGGATGGTCGGATTTCACACAATGTTTCTCATTAATCCAACGGCTGATTTTCGCAGGACCAAATTCCGAAGCGAACTTATTCATTTCCTCCTTAGCATTGAGGACATCCAACGCCATGGCCGAATACAACTTCGCATGACGCTTGAAAAAATAGCTGACCTGCTGATCCACATACGGTTTTTGCCAGACAAAGTCGGTTGGCAGGGCTGTTGTTTTTGGGGGCTGATCCACTTTCGGTTTTGCTTGAACGACCGGTTTCCAAGGCACGGGTTGTCGTTTTGGAGCGACCTGTTCTGGGATTGCTGTGTCCTTAGGCGGCATTTCAGAAAGATCGACCTTGGACTTGCCGGTTAACGTCAATCGGTAATACATGCGCCACCCCTTGCCGGAGGCCATCCCCGGAGCCCACAGGTCGACCTGATCCTCACGGACAACTCGTTGTTGCAAAGCCGAACTGAATGCAACGGTCGGATACCGGTTCGACGATGGCATCAACATCTCAAAAAGGTAACTGAGCGATTCTTCCAGTCGCGTCCGTTCCATCCCGCCGGGATAAAGCGTCTCGGCCAGCGCCAACAACCGCAGTATCATGTCCACACCATCGCTGTCTTCGGAGGGCGCCAGCAGGAATTCACCAGCCCATTGGCACCAACTGGGTGCGGGTTTATGACCGTATTGTCCGCCCAATTCCCGACGGTACATCTGCTGTACCCATCCGGCATCGTCTGGGTGGAAATTGATCAGCTCTAAAAGTTCTGAATCCTTCATGTCGGATATCCTTAAATTATTGCAACAGGGTAAAAATAGGCAGTATAAACAGACCGTAAATGCCTGTCAAAACCAAGGTCATAAATTTACATAAATAGCTTTAAGTCCCTGTAAATAGAACACTTTAAGAAAAAATCGCGTTTATGTCCCCAACCTTATAGAGAGGCAAATATGCCGCTTCGATGAAATTGCCTTCTCCCGAGCTATTCAGCCCCTTTTTCTTACGACACAACCTCAGCTAATAACAGACACAAGACCCCCTTTTTAGGAGAAACACAATGTCAGAAACAAGGAACACCCAAGGCCCCGATCACTGGGATGACGGCAGCAAAACCTTCACCGAAATGATCCGCGAATCGGAGCGGGAACTTCCGCTGGTGGAGTATCGTGATGGTGAATTCATCTTCTACGATGAACGTCGCAGCTCGTATGCGTTTGATGCAGACCGGTGCAATACCAATGCCAAACTGCTGGAATGGATTCGGCATATGACCGAGAAATGCTGGGTCATCGGTCAGCACATCCAGCAGTTCCTGCAGCTAGCCGTCAAGCATCAACCGCGGATTGAAATCGATTACAGCGCATAATCAACCACATTAGTTGCCCTGCACAGGACTATCATTTTCAAACCACTTTTTACTGAAAGGCCTCTCTACAATGCACGAAATCGTTATTGGAGGAAAAGGATCAGAAGTTTTGAGCGAATGGCTTCGGACATCATTCATTGGTGACGATGGGACTGTCTATCTGCCCTGCGGAGCGATGAGTAATGAAAGCGAATCATTACTCAGTCTGACCTATGATGGAGTTTCATATGTACAGCACAAACGGCATATTTACGCACCTGCATGGTGGCTGAAAAATGAACACCCTAAACAGGCTCATGTCATCGATATCATGTGCAAAAAGATTCTGACCTGTCAATAGTGTTGTATTCATCACAAGAATTAGCACCGCTTAACAAGTGTTCCGACTAAACCAATCCGATGTCACTTCGATGTCGTCATAGCAATTCACTTTTATCGAGGATTACGATGAAATGTTCTGACCACAATGACCGGTCCACTACGGCCGGACAGGATGCAGCACCTGTCGTCAATGCTGCGCTCATTTCGATTCAGGATGTCGCCACCCGGCTGGATTGTTCAACGCGGCATGTCTACCGCTTGGTCGATACCCGGCGAATCCCTCAACCAATCAAACTTGGTGCCCTTTTGCGCTGGGTTAAATCTGACTTTGATCAGTGGATTGCTTCCGGCTGCCCCGATTGCCGCAAGCGACAGTGACGTAAACCCTTCATAATGATTGCAGAAAGTTGCAGGAGACATAGATGAACTCGAATGTTCAAGATATACTCCATCGTTTAGAAAAGGTCAAATCCACAGCCGAGAATCAATGGTCTACATGCTGTCCGGCACATGAGGATAAGAAACCTTCATTGTCGATCAAATTGGCCGACGACGGCAAGGTCCTGATGCACTGCCATGCCGGCTGCACTGTCAGAGATATCTTGACGGCAATTGATCTCAAAGAGCGTGATTTATTTGCCGCTCCAAAATCCAAACCAAAGGGGCGCCCTAAGATCGAGGCAACCTATGACTATCAGGATGAGCAAGGCAACCTGCTCTACCAGGTGGTTCGGTATACTGACAAGACATTCAAGCAGCGCCGCCGGGGCGAGAACGGACGCTGGGTTTACAAAGTCAAGGGCTTGCCAAAGGTCTTATACCGACTTCCCGAGATTCTATCAGCTAATCCGGACGACTGGATTTTTATCGTCGAAGGTGAAAAGGATGTCGACAACCTGGTTAAGCATGGATTGATCGCGACCACCAACAGCGGAGGTGGAAATGCATGGAAATATTTGAGTGATGATTCGGCACTGCATGACCGGCGGGTGGTAATCATTCCAGACAAAGATGAAACCGGCTATCAACATGCCGACAAAGTGGGCAGCAGATTAAACGGCAAAACCAGAGAACTCCGCTACCTGATACTGGAAGGTGACGGCAAAGATGTAACCGACTGGCTCATTGCCGGCGGCACACGTGAAAAACTGCTCGAACTTCTTGATCGTGCTCCTCAATGGACGCCTAAAATCAGCATCCACTATGTATGGCCCGATCCACAACTTCTGGACAAGGGGTTGCCGTCTGTTTTACCGTTCGATTACAATTTACTGCCGAATACGTTACGGGACTGGGTCAGCGATATTACTGAACGAATGCAATGTCCGCCAGATTTCCCCGCAGTAACAGCCATGATTGCACTGGCTGGCACGGTAGGCCGACAGGTTGGCATCCGTCCTAAACGGTTCGATGACTGGACGGTGGTTCCGAATCTATGGGCAGCCCTGATTGGCCGGCCCAGCCTGATGAAGACGCCGCCCTTAAAAGCGACATTGCAACCTCTGGACATCCTCAATGGTGCCGAGATTGAAAGTTATGCTCAACGCTATGCAGAATTCGAAAAAGAAAAAGAGGTTGGCCGGCTTCGAAAGAGCGTACTGGAAGGAAAGATCAAAGCCGCTATCCGGGCCGGAAAAGAGTATGGGCACCTCAGTGCCGAGATGGCTGAGATTGACAGGATGCCCAAACCCATTCGCCGACGATATATCGTGAATGACTGCACGGTACAAGCGCTGGGTCAAATCCTCTCAGAAAATCCCTATGGTGTGATCGCTGTCCGCGATGAACTGATTGGACTCTTGAAATTCTTAGAATCCGTCGGTCAGGAATCTTCGCGGGCATTTTTCCTGGAAGGCTGGGACGGCAATGGGGCTCATGAGATTGATCGGATTGGTCGCGGCAATGTTCGAATCGAAGGCGTTTGTATCTCGCTGATCGGAACCATTCAACCCGGGCCCCTTCAGCAATACCTTCGCGATGCTGTAGAGGGCGGATCCGGTGATGATGGCTTAATTCAGCGGTTTCAATTGGCGGTCTGGCCGGATGATCCCTCAGAATGGAAAAATATCGACCGAAAACCCGATCAAAAGGCTGCCAATCAAGTCTACGATGTGTTTTCCTATCTCAATAAATTGACGCCGGAAACGATCAATGCCAAATTCAATGTCCTTGATTACAGAGCCATCCCTTATCTGCGGTTTTCAGATACCGCACAAGGACTCTTTACGGAGTGGATGGTTACCCGTGAGAACCGACTGAGGCAGGGTTTGGAAGACGGTGCAATGGAATCCCACATGACCAAGTTTCGCAGTCTGATTCCCTCGTTAGCTTTGCTGATTCATCTGGCTGAGTTTTATACCGGGTCGGTCAATCATGTTGCATTAGAACGTGCGATTGGTTGGGGTGATTATTTGCTCAGTCATGCCAGGCGGATCTATGCCTCTGCACAAACGGCCGGTAATCGATCTGAAGATTTGTTAGCAATCAAGATTCAGCATGGACACCTTGAGGATGGTTTTACTGTCAGGGATGTCTATACGCGTCATTGGACAGGCTTGGATGACAGAATTCAGATCGAACAGGACCTGCAGCAGCTGGCCGAATATGGCTGGGTTCGGCCGGAAAAATCCGCCACGGGCGGTCGACCTACCACAAAGTACCGCATCAATCCCAAACTTTTTACATCATTTTCAGAACTTCCCACATAATTGCCTTGATGTGTCCCCCCAATCGAGGCCTGATGACCCCCAAAAATGGATTT
>CAYVUI010000170.1:0-5969 GCA_964454745.1 uncultured Pirellulales bacterium
AGTAATCGCGGTCGCGATTGCGCTTACGAGAAACAGCCCTTTAAGACCCGGTGGAAGGATATTCGTCAGAACCACCGGCGTTCTTACCTGGCTGCGAACCGACTCGTTCGTTATATTCTGCAGTGTCGGGGCAAGCTCTGCCGCCAGCTCGGAGTATTTTTCATGATGCAGGATTACATAGGCTACGATAGGCATAAAAAACGGCAGGGTCACTGTGATGATGTTTCGAAGAATAGACCAGACGCGTGACATTCTGGATTCATGCGGATTCAGTGCGGATGCCTGGTAGCCCTGTGTGTTCGGTCCCATACCGAAACAATAAATAGCAAATAATATCCACATAATGAAGAATGCAGCACTGAAGTCATCCGTAGCCGATTGCTTGAAGGGATTGACAAACGATCCCTCGCCCGCAGTGTTGGAATACACATGAACAATATCAGCCCAATCGACCTGGAATAACAGGTAAAGTGTGACCAGAACGAGTGTTATTTGAAAGACCTGCCCCTGCAGGAAGTCGGTCACCATTACCGTGATCTGCCCCCCGAGCATTGTGATAACCGTTGGAATAATCAGCGCAACGACGATCAGCGCAGGGTAGGTCGGTATTGTCATTCCAAACATGGAAAACTGTTCCGGGAATCCGATAAAGCTGATTAAGAACCTCGAGAGAATTGCCGGTGCGATTCCGTAAAGAGTCAGCAGGGCTAGAAAGCCGGCGATACCTGTAAATATTCTAAATTTCCTTGAATATCGTTCTTCATAAAATTGTGCGTACGTAAAGGCCTTTGTGCTGCGAAAACGAAAAATAATCCAGCCTGTCATGGTGATCAACAGGTACATTGGCGTGACCATCAACCACCAGAACGCGGGGCAAAAACCTCCTTCATAATACTGCTCGAACTGACCGAGGAAAGACATAATCCCCAAAGCAGCAGCCCCTTCGGAAACGCAGATTATATAACGGCCGGCACAACGGTTTGCAGCCACAAAATCGGCTACGCTTCTGTTAAGGGTTCGTACAAAGATCATTGCCACCAATAAGATGGCAAAGAAAGCGAATACAACACCAAAATCGAGCAGTCCCATAGAATATCCTAAAAAAAGACCCTTATTTCTGTCCCAATTTTTATGTCAAAATGCAGAGTCTGAATAATGCCTGTTTTAGGCCAAAATAAACAGTTTTCAACATTTTGCTGTCAACTCATAGTATTGATCAGGTGTATTTTCCAATTCAGGGTTAAATTGTCTGGTTCAAATGCCAGTGGTAAGACATTTCATAATCCGCTTTTTTCGTATGAAATGCCGTATTTACCCCAGATTTAAATGTTATAACATTCTTGTCAAAGATGGAGTTTCTTTTTCATCAATCCTACTGTAACGGCTGAATAATATTTCACAACTCATTTGGATGTCATTATCGGGCCAATGTGGAGCTCATAAGAGACAGGATAAAAAATTGTTTTAATTTTGATTGTAAGATATGGCCGAGATGTGTTATATCGGAAATGTAAGGGTTCTGTCTTTTCATGAGGTTGTAATGGCAGCAAAAAAGTCAAAGCGATTATCCTCGGCATATAATCGAAAGCAAAACAGGCTTCTGCGAAGATTGTCTTCTTTTACGCCTCGTTTTCGACTTGGATCCTATGAAATTACACTGCTGGACCTTCATGTTTTTCCCGGGCATGTCGATCAGAGCAGTTTGACCCACCTTCACAGTTTTATTGAATTTCACATTCCGGTCAACGGCGCCGGCCATATCATCATGAATGATAAGAAATATAAGTTCAAGACAGGCAACTTTACCGTCACCAGTCCTGACCAGGTTCATAAGTGGGTCGCTACCCAAACGCCAATGATCGCCCATATCTGGTGGTTTGAGATTCGCCAGTTGGAAGAGGAGAATAATAAAGACATCCAGTTACTTTTTGATACTCTTTTGCAGTCCCCGGCGCCGATTCATGCACTCCCTGATGAGTATTTATCGATCTACGACCAGTTGATTCATGAGCTGGAAAATACGGGATTGTGTTATCAGGACGTTTGCCGTAACCTCGTGGAAGACACATTGATTCTTCTTTCTCGGGCCATCCTTTCTTCTCGGCGAAAGAAGACGCTTTTAAAAAATGTAGACAGCCTCTCCGAAGACCATGTCGTCAAACTCGTGAACAACTTTCTCGAAGACAATCTATCCCAGCCGCTGCTTCTGGATGATATTGCTAAAAACGCCCATATCAGCAGGAGAAACCTCACCCGTCATTATAAAAAAGTTACTGGGGTGACCATCGGACAGAAACTGCATGAATTGCGTATGTATAAGGCGGAAGAACTGATTCGTGAAACCAAGTTGCAAGTTAAAGCTATCACGTACAAATGCGGTTTTCAACACATGTCTCATTTTGCAAAAAAATTTAAAGAGTTTTTCGGTTTTACCCCTACCGAGTATCGTGAAGAACTCCTGAAGCAAAATCTCAAGGGGGATTCGCAGTGGAAGCCGCTTTATTTGAATCTTGAAAGGGAAAAAACGAAAGCGAAAAAATAGCTTTTCAGGCTTTTTGTATGTTCAATTGATTTTTTCTCCTATGTCGCTGCGTTTAGGGCCGGTATCAAAAAACCGCTGTTCGGAGCCAATTCGATCATAATCGCCAAGTTTTGTACGCGCGGCGTTGTAATATTTGTAGAGTTCCTTTACTTTCTCAGGGTATTTTTTAGAAAGATCGTGCTGTTCTTCCTTATCATTTTCTAAATTGAATAATAAGGGATGATCCACTTGATCAACCAATCGACCGTAATTATTCAAAAAAGGCGGCTTTTTCTGTCTTGGAACGACAAGCTTCCAATTTCCAATTCTCACAGCCTGCAAATGCGTACAAAGATAATAATAAAAGACCTGCCGGGGATTTTCCAGGGTCCCCCCTCTAAGCAGCGGCAGTATGTTTCTGCTGTCAAGGGTTCTGTCTGCGGGAAGTTTGCCGTTGGCGAGATGGGCAAATGTCGCAAAAAAATCCATGGTGGTTGCCATTTCGTCGCAAACAATATCCTGAGGTATCTTGCCCGGCCATTGCATCACACATGGTACACGGAATCCTCCTTCCCATGTACTCATTTTGAAACCCCGAAGAGGCTTGGCGCTTCCACCGTGTTCATCGACCCGGCCTTTTTCGATCCAGGGACCGTTGTCAGAGGTAAATATGACAAGCGTGTTTCTTTCAAGTTGATTTTCTTTCAGTGCCTCCAGGATTCTCCCTACACTCCAGTCGATCTCCTCGATCACATCCCCGTAAAGCCCGGATCCGCTGGCATGTAGAAACTTTTCAGAGGCGCCCAGCGGGATATGCGGCATGTTATGCGCCAAATACAGGAAGAAGGGGCGGTTTTTATTTTCCGAGATAAAATCTATAGCTTTTCGCGTGTATTTTGATGTAAGAAGCCCCATTTTCTCAAAAGTATCCACCTTTTCCACAAGTTTGGAATTATTCCACAATTGACAGGTAAAGCTTTTGTGAATGGTTTTTGGTTTTCCATCGACCCATTGGATCGAAGTGAAATCCTCGTGATCTTCTACCGTTTTAAAAAAGCCATTGTAATATGGGGTTCCGTAAAATTCATCAAATCCTTTTTCCCACGGCCGTTGTCCCTCCTGCCATCCGAGGTGCCATTTCCCAAAACATCCGGTTTTATACCCGGCTTCTTTGAGCATTTCTGAAAGAAAGATTTCCCTGGGATGCGGAGCATTGTGTCCACGCTTGAAGTTGCCCGGTTCCGCAATCCGCATGGGGTAGCAGCCGGTCATTAATGCCGCCCTCGAAGGCCCGCAGATTGGCTGGGCATAAAAACTCGTGAATCGAATCCCGTTTTGAGCCATTTGATCTATATTTGGAGTTTCAAACTCCTGTGCCCCAAAACAGCCCACGTCTCCATACCCCTGGTCATCCGTGAAAATAAACACAATATTTGGTTTCTCTGGAGATTCTTGTCCAAAGACTGTCGCAGGGAAAAGGGCAGGAAGGAAGACACTGCCCCCGGCCAATTTTAGAAAATCGCGTCTGTGGATCAATTTACACATCCCCAAAAAAGAGTCCACTTGGCTCAATAACAAAAGTTTACTTTAATTCACATCTAATTGCCACTGATAGAAAAATTCAGCAATATCCTCAAAGTTGACTGTGCAATCCCTGTTCACATCTCCAGCAGGGTATGGATGCTGGGGATCCCCGCAGAAGGGGGATTTGCCATGTTCATATACGGCCTCTAACTGCGACAGGCTTAGAGCTCCGCTGGCGTCGGATTGACTGGTAAATATCCTCATTTCATCCATAAAGCCCGCAAAGCAGTACGCACCGGAAGTCAGCAAATTCCCAAGAGCAAGCGGCTCATGCACATTTGCCAGGTGTCCCGCGCTTAGGGATTGTACTTTCAACAGGGAGAAGTTTCCGTTTGTATCCCCTTTATACCATTTTACATTGCTGCTACTTTGCGTGCCGTCATAGGTAACCGCCCAGAAGATCCATTCATTTGTTTCGTTAAAAGTAACGTCACTATCGAGCGAGGTCCAGTTATTATTGATCCCCAGAACCAGCCGGCTTTCATTGTCATAACTGCGAACCATCAGTTGTCCGGTTCTGCCCAAAAAGCCGGAAAAGGCCTTGAGCGGCTCATTTACGGCATTAAACCACCCGCAAAGTGTAATGGATTTGGCCCCATTCAATTGCGTCTCCAACTCGGTATCTTCTGTTCCGGAGATTCCATAAAGCAGGCATCCCGCTGAAGTGCTCATCACGGCGTGCGACAGGTCAAAGCATTTCCCGCGGATTCCAGTTGCGAATTTGGGGGTAATGCCGTTATAGGTTGCCACGGTTGCCTTTTCCGTAAACAAAAGGCCGCTATTGTCCCAACCTTCGTCAAAGGGCAGGTAGACTTGGGCATTGAAAGGATCCTTTGCCGCAGATTCAAAATGCTTGCTATAGAGGTAATCGCTTACCTGCTGCATTTCGGTATCATTTAGATAGCGATTATAAATGATGACTTCACTGAGAAACCCTTTGTAATATCGGGCAGAGTGTCCTGTTTCCGCTCCCAGTTCATAGCCTGTATGCAGCCCTGAAGTGCGTGTAAGAGCCGTTTCGGTTCCCATCAAAACATCCTCAGCATTCCGGGCGGTCCTTTTATGTATTTCGGAGAGCACACTACCCTGTCGTCGAAAAGTGATTATATTCATTTCCCAGTCTTCGGAATTAAAGTCTGTTCCCACCAGTTTTTCCTCTTCGGTGTCATTGCCAAGTGATACCACAAGCTCACGGCTCATAGGATGCTGATACGCAATGCCGTAACCGTTTCCATCCGGCTTGAACGGGTTGTTATCTGCTGCCAGAATCGGCCGGTGAACGCTGCCGGGGGTATTAAGCTGTGTTGCACTTTGGGCCAGAATAAAAACCGTCGTTTCCGGTCCGATATACAAAGTACTCGATTGGAGAAAGGTTTTTATGCCGTCAAAGAGCACTGCACTGCTTCCATTGAGAACGCTGATTCTTTCAAACCATACCGGCTGATGCGCCGGATCTGCTTGTATGAAATCCTGACTGACCGTATTGTCCCCTGTGAGAACATCTTTCCAGATCAAGATTCTGTCACCGTGGGTTAGACTCCCATCCTGCGAGACCAGACTTTGCGGATTGGACGCATCAAGCCACAGGACAAGATCAGATGTAATCGGAAGACTTGCCTGTGCAAAAAATCCGTAAAGACAAAACAAGAAAGAAAAGGAGCAAAACATCTTTTTATGCATAAAACATATCCTCAACTACGGGCTGGTGCTGTTGAGCCAGTCAATGGTTAAAATAACAAGATCTTCATGGTCTACTTTGCAGTCATAATTCAGATCTCCCGGGATCATTGTAGCACAAACGGTACCAAAAGGAACGACTTCAACTGGTTTAAGAGCTATCGAATGCTTTTTCTCATCATTAACG
>CAYVUI010000171.1:0-5938 GCA_964454745.1 uncultured Pirellulales bacterium
CGTTGTAATCCAGCCGCAAAGTGCGGGCCGTCCGGTTCACGCCATAGACCTGAGCGTAAGCGTTCACGCAAAAACGCGATTTTTAGACTAAAAACGCGGTCGTACTTCAAGATTTCAAGAAAATTACTGATTTTTTCGCCTAAAAACCCTCATTTTTGTGTTGAAAATGAAGGTTTTTTCGCGTGAACGCTTACACCTGAGCCAGTTTGACTGCCGCAGACCATAACGACTCCGGCAGTCGGCGATATCCCTTATGCTTCTTTCTGAACTTGTCAAAGCGCTCCCGGCCACGGACCAGCCGGGCCGGTACATCCGATTGCGATCGGGCTCTCATGCGTCATCTCCATTATACCAAATTCCTGACGACGCATAAAATACCACCCGCGAAAATTTATGTCATGCAGGCTTGCCGAAAAGACAGATGCGCCGGGATAAACCGGCATGGAGTAGAGAATGAAAGAGTCTCACACTGAAGGTTTAGCCAACCACAGTGACCTCGAGTCATGTGGCGGTGCTCGTGAGGGCGCAGCCGAAGCGTTGACAGGGGCACACATGGGCGGAGTATTGAGCCGCGAAAACAGGTGCGATCAGGGTGCCGACGACGTTGTCTTGTGTGGAAGGCAACATACTTGTAGGCGACATGGCGAGTCTACAAGTAACCCTGCGCGGTCGAAGACCTCTGGCACGTGTGGAAACTCCATGCGCGAGAACCGGGAGAGCCCACAGTCTCCTTCTGGAAATAGCCCAGATGGACGCGCCGGGAAGGCCAAAAGCCCCACGCTGGCGATGCACGGCTGTAGGCAGTCGGACAACTCCATAATACCTGCGAAACCGCCGAACAAAGTGGCCGAGGTCATGGCGGAGGCGGTGGAGGGAAGGGAGTTGACCAAGGAAAACACGGTCCAGCAAAACACGCCCCGGACGCAGCGCCGGACAAAAGACGTGTCAAGTGCGCTGGAACGTGTGCGACAGGCTGCTCTCAGGAGCAGGAACGAGAAATTCAGCGCGCTCTTTCACCACATCACAAACGGGAAGTTTATGATCGGTCGGGTCACGATGAAGAAGCGGTTTAATGCTAAACTTCACGAGGTCAAGGCAGAGCTGCAAAAGCGCATGCATCAGCCCATCGGGGAACAGGCCCAATGGCTGTGTTCCGTTGTCAGAGGATACTACCAATACCATGCTATTCCGGGAAACTGGAAAACGCTTGGGGCATTCCGAACCCAAGTCACCCGCATGTGGTATAAAACGCTGAAACGGAGAAGCCAGAAAAGCTGTCTTGACTGGGACCGAATGACAAAGATCGTAGATGCCGTGCTACCTCCAGCAAAAATTCTGCATCCCTGGCCTGAACAGCGGCTGACCGCCATTATCCGAGGTAGGAGCCCAGTGCGCTAAAGTGCGCCCGCTGGGATCTGTGCGGGGGGCTGGGAGCAATCCCAGTCCCTACCGCGACCGTTTTATCTGCCGGTTTTTATCCGTAACGCGCAGAATTGCTATTTTGAGTTCTCACGCGGCATTGAAAACCTAACGGTGAAACCGTCCATCTGGTTCAGCCGGAAAGTATCTCAATCCAGCGGCATGTGAAGGTCAAAAATGGGGTTAATCCCTACGATCCGCAATGGAATGTAGCCATTACAGTGCGGTCAAGTCCAGGCCTATAGCAAGGACAAATTATGCACCAGCCTCAAATAAAAAACAAGCCCAAACCCCGCCCGAGCCTTATGACAAAGAGAGAGCAAGCTTTGCCGGAGCAGAATTTGCAGAATTTTACAAGACTTGACAGATGGGGTTTTATGCGGTATATTTAACACCTCTTTCAGGAAGTTAGCTTTCGCACTTTTAAAGCGTGAAAAATCGCCTGTAACGCCCTAAAAAAGGCGATTATGAATTAATGCCACTTTCGAAAAACGTCTCGAAAGTGATAAAAAATCATAAAAGCGACACATAGGCTATTTTGCCTATCTTTACATTTTGAAAAAGTGCGAAAGTTAACAGGAAAAGATGTTGTGTTAATTAATAATAGGCGGTGTTCTGATGTCGCAGGGAAAGCGAAGAAAAAAAGTATATGTTCATAAGAAACGCCTAAACAGGGAAAGCGTCAAAGGCGAGATTGAATACCTTCATCCTGTCAAAGGAGGTCAAAGTCATTCGGGCGGGGGGGCGATTTCGTCGGCTGAAAAGGATAAGGTCAGGAAGTATATCGAGCGGGGCAGCAGCAAAACCGCCCTGAACAATGCCAAATCGCTGCATAAAAGGCATAACTGTGCCGAATCGGAAGAACTGCTTATTGAGGCTTATTTTGCGAGGATAGACGGCCTGGTCGAGAAGAAAATGTTCGCCGAGGCCAGGGCCCTGACGATGCTTTTAGACAACAGGTATCCTTCGGCCCGGGCCCGGGGCGGTAAAATACAGGTTGTATTGGCGGTAAAAAACGGGGACATATCATCAATCGCGGGCAGGATCAACGATCCGGACACGCCTAAAGAAGAACTCGCCGATATAGAGGAAATCATCAGGAAGGAACTTACCTACCTGAGCGCTCTTGCATCTTGTGAAGCGATTGCCGCTGATAACGGCCTTCGCAATGCTGCGGTTGCACTTAACCGCGCTTTCAAAGTGGTAACGAGCGGTCATATTGAAGTGGATGAACTGGCTTTGACCGAGGTTTCCAGGAGGAGTCCTCTTTGTGACTGGAAGCATCTTATAAGGGCGATCGCGGCTTTTTATGGCCGTCAGGATGACAGGTGCAAAGATATCCTGAGCAGAATACGAAAAGATTCTGCGGTTTACGGCCTGGCGGAACCTTTATTACAGATGACAGGCACAGAGGCGAGAGAAGACATTGGGTACAAAGGGGCTGCGCTGGTAAAGATGGTTTCAGGCAGAGATTCACAGATAAAAAAGAGTCTGGAGGAGCTTGACAGGGCATTCGAGTCCGGCAACCGTTCACGACAGTTAAGAGCTATAAAATCCTCAGCGAAGGCATGTTCGGATAGCAGCGGCAGTTTTATAAAGCGATTCAGACAGATGGTTTCTGTTAAGTCTTTTACAGCGTTAACTGATCCATGGAAGGTTGTAAAGGCGATGGGAGATCACTCAGTACACGACGCTGATTGGTGGCGTTTATACGCCCAAGCCAATGAAAACAGTCCGATTTATTGCTGTGCTGCGTGGAATCAGTTTTATAAACACGCCGTTTATGAAGGCCTGATGCAAGAAGACGGCATTGAGGCGGCGATTCTGTTTGAGCATATGGCAGATATGCTTTGCCGAATGGATGAATACGAGCTGGCAGAGGAAAGATATTCTTTTGAATATGAATTTAACGGTTTCGGGTTTTTGTATGCCGGACAGAAAGAAGATATCGCCTCTGTCATGGTCAGCGGCGTCGGTATCGAGGACTATCTCTATCTCTATCCAGATTTTCTTTACGAAAAATCGGTTTCGATTCGTCCTGATTCCGGGGTTTACCGTAAGTGGCTCAAGTATAATCTTGACCTCGAAGAATCTGCTAAAGAGGCTGACAAGCTCGCCCGGAGATGGCACACAGATTTGCCGAACGAGATCGAGCCGGTTCTTTATCTGGCCGAATCCGCGGAAAAGAGGGGGGCATTTACCAAGGCTCTTAAGTTTCTGCAACAAGCGGAAGCACTGAACGGACTTGATCCAAAGGTCAAAAAGGCACGGATTCGGCTTGTGCTGAATAAGTATTTCCGTCATCTGCGAGAACGCAAGTCTCATCTGGCAGAAAAGGATATCAACGAACTTAGCAGTTGCGGCACTATTGACGAAAATGATCTTTCCTTGATATTGGCCGCACTTAGATGGGCTAAGGCGGTTTGTGAAAAGCAGGACAAGCGGGCGGCTGAGCTGGAAAAAGAGATAGCGGATAAAATGGACACGGACGCCGGGGCAAAATTTATACTATTTAACATAGCTTATCTGTCGGGAGTCAGAGGTTATGATGAAAAAGTCGTCTCGAGAAATCTTAAGACCGGCGGACTTTCCGAAGCCGCGGGCAGAGGTTGCCGGCTCGCGCTAAAGACAGGCGTTGATTTCGAGATTCCTCCCGGCTGGGTAAAAAAACTGTTAAAAGAATTAAACAGAAAGAATTTCATTCTCGATCCGGAACTGTTGATATGTCTTTGCGAAACTGCTTACAAAAGCTGCGATGACGAGATAGCCTATGCCGGTGCGGGAGCGGGCCTTCGGATGCGGACGAAGAACTCGGCAAGATTTTTGAAGATAAGAGCTCAGAGTATCCCCGACTACTGCAGACATCGCAGGACGGAATGTTTTGCCGCTGCTGCTGAGCTTGCCAGGTGCGAAAGGGATATGGAGCTGGTTTCTGAAATCATCGATGAAATGAGGAGAAGTACTTTCGGTTTCGGATTCGGCTTCGGTCCGGCTTATACGAGGGATATGAGTATGAGCAGGGAAGCCGTCGATGATATACTGGAGGCCGAGTCTAAGGATATGAAATATCCGAAGGACATTTACGATGACTATGATTACCCCGAAGACGGTTACGACGATGATTGTCAGTGTCCGGCATGCAGGCGCAGAAGAGAGCTTGAAGCTCGGGGCAAAGCCGGAACTTCCGGCAAAAACAGAAAACGCAGAAAAAATTCATCCGATTTAACGGGTTTCCTTTTTGAGGATATGGCTGAAGAAGATATCGACGATGATTATGAGGACGATTTGTTCGATGAAGACATAGACGATGATAGCGATTTTTTCGATGAGGATTTGAACGACGTCTTCGATTTTGATATTGACAATATGCCGGGCAATGAAGAAATGTCCGATCAGGAAAAAGATATCTTAAAGACACTGATTAAGCTGTCAAAACTCAACGGCGGCAAACCTCTAAAAGGGCCTGAAGATATTGAACGGATAATAATTGAACATCCGGAGATGGAATTTGACATAATCAAGATAATGGCGATGATTGCCGGCAAAGACCCCTCGTTTGCGAATATAGCGGATTTTTTCGACGCCGGTTCGGGTGAAAAGCCAAAGCGTTCAAGAAAGAAACGAAAAGGGAGAAGGTAAGGAAAGTTTATGCACGGAGATAATCTGAATCCAAACGAAAACGCATGGTCGATACTCGGAATCGAGTCCGGCGCAGATGATGAGCAGATAAGGACGGCTTATATCAGCAAGGTCAGAGAATTTCCTCCGGAAAGCTGTCCAGAGCAGTTCGAGAGTATCAGGGACGCTTACGATAGATTGAAGGCCCCCGATTTTCGGGCGAGGTTTTTTTTATTTGGCGACAGTCCTTCAAAATCATTTGTCGATCTTTTCGAGCAGTCGGAAAGTGGTAGGCAATTTACAGGGCCTTCTTTATGGCTGGAGGTGCTAAAGGACAGATCGGCGGAGGGAGTCGGCAGCGGAAAATGAATGATTTCTATTCAAATGATTGTACAGAGGATATCAGGCAGGAACCGTCTTTAATTTCACAGCAGGCGGATGATTTGCAGCGGGAGAGAGAATCCGAACGGTCAGAAATACTCCGACTTTTTGAGGAGAGACTCGACGAGATACTTTCCGAAGGCTCGCCGGAGGGGATTGCCGAAGAGATATATCGAAAACTCGAAGAGATGAGCGAACCTTGCGACCAAGGCGAACACGAAGATATGTACTCGCTGTGGTCAGCCATGACAGCGCTGACCCAGGAGACGAAACTGCAGGGCAGGGCATTCAGTGATTTACGGCAGGAACTTGAGCCTATGGGCGGCTTTGTCGAATCGGCCGCTTCACTGCTTGAAAAATTACAGGGTACTATAGAATTAAACCAACGGAGGAACGAAGAATTACTTCAGCGGCAGGTAATGGAAAACACCGCTGATCTATTGATAGACATCAGGGAAAGATTGCTTCGCGGGCTGGATGCGGCACGCAAATCTCTAAGCGATTATGAAACGGCAGACTC
>CAYVUI010000172.1:0-5930 GCA_964454745.1 uncultured Pirellulales bacterium
TTCCAACAAAAGGTAAGAGCGAACGGTTTGTGCCTATCCCCGCCTTTCTCTACCACGAGCTGCAGCCCCACCTCGATCACGGTGGCTACGTGTTTTCCTTCCAGAACGGTGACTACCCGATCAACCAGAACCGTCTCGCAGAGGCGTTCTACGCTGCTCTCGCCTCTACCGAGATCTCCGCCATGGCCCGAGAAGCTCGTCGGCTGAAGTTCCACTCCCTACGCCATTTCGCGAACACGTACTTTCGCGGCGCAGGCGTCCTGGACGCGAAGATCCGCGCCGTCACTGAGCACAAGTCCGCTGCAATGACGGATCACTACACGCACTTCAACCTCGAGGACTACCGGGACGTCCTCGAGGCACAGAAGTCCTTAGCGAGTTGGTCTTAGGCCGCCTGCTGCCAGTGATGAATCCCTTCGGCCGCCCACGCGACAGTGAAGTCCGCTCCGCTTGCCGAGACGTTGGCCCCGAAATCCACCAACTTCCACAGCGGGTCACCGGCCGGCGTGTCGTCATAGATGACCGCATACCGCGCGGTGAACGTGGCATTGGCCCAGACCACATCGTCTCCATCGAGTGTAACACGGTCGTTCGTGTCATCCTCGGTGACCGTCACGTTCGCGAGTGTCGCGCCTCCGGCGGTGTAGCCTGTCCCGCTAATTTCGTGCGTGCTCACGTCTGCGAGGACGTTGTGGTCCTTGTCCGGCGTGTACGTGTCTGCGAGAAGCATCACCTTCAGCACGTCGTTTGCGAGATCGTGCACGTTTGCGACAACGTTGTAGATCCCTCTGTTGTAGACTAGATCTGCCATCTACCCATTCTCCTATGCGTCGATCCTGTCGACGTTCTGTGTTAGCGCTTGGCCTGGATACTCCCGGCCGTCTGTGTATGTGATCAGCGAAATGTACTTCCACCGCCCTACCTCATCGAGCGTGTCAGCTGGGATGCTGTAAGCAACAGACCCGCCCGAATCGAATATCACTCCATCTGCTGCCGTCCAGTACCCGGTGGCCCCGCTCGGCTTGAAATACTGAATCCGACCGCTCGCCGCTCCCGCCGTATCGGTGAACGTCAACGTCAGGTCCGCCGGTTGATTGATCTTGATCATCGTAGGCTGCTCTCCCCTGTGATAGTCCGCTGCACGTTCGATGCGCCCGAGAATGCCCGTGTTACCTCTGACGCTCCGGTTATCGTCTCCGCCCACACCTGGCCAACGAGCGTAGTCGGCAATAATGATACGTCCTCGGTGACTGTCACGCCCGCCGCAAGCACGGCTCCGTAGACGAGGGTCGGCGATACAGATGTCTCTTCGGTCGTTGTCGCTGCAGCATAGACGAACGTCCCTGCGGTAACCGTAGGAGCGGGAGACACCTCCTCAGTGATCGTCGCGCCTGCTTCGACCGTTGCCCCAGTGCCGATGGACGGCGAAACGGACACGCTCTCGGTCGTGGTAACGCCCGCGGAGACAGTCGCCGCGCCGGAAACGGACGGGGATACCGAGATCTCTTCGCTCACCGTTGCGCCGGCCGATGCCACGGTACCGGATACGGCTGTGACCGTCGGCGTGACGCTTGTCTCTGACGTAGTTGTCGCCGCTGCCTGGACTGTTGCCGCGCCCGTCGCGGTTGCTACCTCCGAGATCTCCTCAGTTATTCCCGCGCCGACTGCGATATTCGCTGCGCCTGAGACGGTCGGCGCAACGGATACGCCTAAAGTCGCCGTCGTCGATGCAGCAACCGACGCGGCGCCGGATGGGGTCGGTGATACTGACGTTTCGGCAGTGACCGTAGGCTCAGCAGTAGCAAATCCTTCGCCCGTTGCGGATGCTGCTACGCTTGTCTCGGCAGTTATCGTCGCGGTCGCTGAAACCGATACCGCCCCGGAGACTGTTGGCGATACAGATGTTTCGCTGGTACTGGTCGTGCCTGCGTTGACGGTAGCAGGCGTCCCACCGCCGCCAGCGTTGATCGCGAATGTGATAACATGGCCGTAGTTAAGATTCTCGCACCGTAATGCGTTCTCGCCAGCCTCATACGCAACGCCAACGCCTGCGGAATTGAATAGGTTTTCCCATGCGGCGGTCTGCCCGTATCCAGACGGATCGGCGATTGGCGTTTGATAGTACGAGTAGCAGACCTGGACCCCCATGTCCTCGGCGGCAACGCCGGTCAGGGCTGACGTGTGGTCGTTCACGTCGTTAGCGCTGTCGTCGAATACCTCGCTGTCGCCTATCGGATCTGCAGTGTCCACACCTTTAAAAAACCCGACAGCTATTGCGTAGCCCTCTCCCGGACTACTCACCGGCTGCCAGTAAAGCGTCTGGCTGCCAGTGCCAGGCCAGTTTGCATCATTCTTCGTGATGTACCAGGCTTCCGTTTGAGGGTTTGTGCTGTTGTAGTAGCCCGTGGCGATATGTGTGAAGTGGCTCGCGTTAACTGATGACAGGCTCAACTCAGATAGTAGCCGAGTCTGGCCTGAGAGATACCCAGTCAGGAGTACAACACAGATATCCGCGTCAGTCGGAACGGTGATAGCCTGTGACTGGTTACCACTAGAAGAGTTTTCTATCGTTGTCCAGCTACCTGTAACCTCAACTGCCACGGGGTCCTCCGTTACTGCGCCGGGGCGTAGCCCTGTGGGGGCGGCAGGAGTGGCCGCAGCACCCATCCGTAGAAGAAAGGGACACCAGCAGCGGTATCCTCCCCACGGGTGATGTAGCTCAACTCCGAGTGCTGGACGGTTCCCGCCGCCGTGGTCAAGACCGTCCGCGTCGCCACCGACCAGTCCGAGTAGTAGGGGACGTCCACCGTGACGCGCGGCTCGGAAACAGTTGCCAGATAAGACAGCGATGAGAGCGGTTGAGTCTCCGCCGCGCCGCCGGCCAGATCCCACAGGTAGACCTCATACTCGACCGTATCGGTGGCGAGGAATGGATCGCCCGTGGCGTAGCCTGTGGCCGCGTCCCATTCGAGCGTCGGCGGCCCGGACAGGTCATAGACAAGGGGCTCCTGTGCGGATCCGAGAGCCGCCACCAGGAGGAGCGCGAGAATCACTGTGCGCCTCATCCCGGAAGCTCCGTCTTGCCCTCCAGGAGTGTAGCCCGCTCCGCGGCGACCGCCTTGATCTGGTTGAACTCGTTCAGAGCTTTGACCCGCCACGCCTTCAGGGCCATGGTGTCATCGTCGGTAGCGGTGTCCGCGTTGATCTCGGACATGAACGAACCGAACTCCGTCTCCACCTGGGCGATCTCTGCAGCCCCTCGGGTAATCAGGTACTCGTCGCTCTTGCGGAATGCTTCGATGATGCGGGCCATCTTCGTGTCGGCGTCTTGCCGCTTTTTGCCCCGTTCAAAAGTCGTCATCAGTGTCTCCCTTATCCCATGAGCTCGCGAACGAACACGATGACCGCGCCTGCGATGGTCCCAATCTGACCGACAAGCTCAGTGGCCTCACCTGCAGTCCCGCCACCGACGATGTAGGTCACTACACCGACAACGATGCAGCCGACCCCGACCTTGTTCACAATTCCTTTCGTCTTTCCTGACATATCCTCTCTCCTCACATCGCCATGAGTATTCCCACGGCCCCGATTGCCAAACCTATCCCGCCGATGATCCTCCACCGGCTGACTCTACTCCTCTCCCGGTCCCGCTGCTGCCGGGCCGTCTCGAGCTCGCCACGGATCTGCTCGATAGTCGTGTTCTGTTCGGCGGTGGATCTCTGATGCGATCTCGAGGCTGCGGCGAGCGAGCTCGACAACTCGGCCGCTTCCAGCTTCCAACTCATTGCCGATTGCAGTGAGAGCTCGAATCGTCTCTCGAGCACCTCGTAGCTCCCGGAGAGCTGCGTCAAGCTCTCCCGCAAGGCGCTCGCCTGCTGCTGCAAGTTCTCCGCTTCGTTCACGAGCGCGCGAGAGATCACTACGGAGACGCTCGTTAGCTCGCTCCAGCTCAGCGACTCGACGTTCTGCCTCTGCATCAACGGCCCCGTCGTGCTCGGCGTAGCCGTCTCCGCCGCCGCCGAAAAACACAGCGATAGCGCCAAGGCCGAGAACAAGAACCACCGCGATAGACACCGCGAGCCAATCCGTCGCCCTATCATGCACCCTTCTTCTCCTGCCTCGCCTGCAGCGCCTTCGCAAAGTCCGACAAGGTGAACAGGCCCGCGCCGATCGTGATTGGAATAATCGCGAGCTGCATCGCCTCCCACCGCTCTGTAACGTAGATCGACGTGCCGATCACCATCCCGAACAGACACAGTACGAGGCCAGTCAGAATCCCGATGAGGAACCCGACACGCATTGCCGAGGTGACCCCCGGAGCTACTTCCCACGCGTGCACCTTCATGCTGCTCTCAAGAGCTGCACGACCGGATCCACGTCCCACGCCATGCCCCCAGTCGCATGAGCGGCCTTGATCGCCGCATCGTCGAGTCTCCGTCGGACGGCGTCGCATCCCTTCCGCGCGTACTCGTCCGCCACTATCCCTGCCGCCTGCAACCGTGCGAGCTTGCCGGCCTGAGCGTTGAGTACGACGCCCTGCCCGACAACCGGCGTCACGTGCACAGCCGTCCCTGCATCGACTATGCGCGATCCGTGGCGCCGTCTGGTTCTGGCAACGTAGAAGACCGCAGCAATCTGTCCGAGGTCGCTCAAGTTTTGGGCCTCGACGCGGTAGATGTGCCGCAGAAACCCGTCGGCGGTGAGTCGCACGTTGTAGCCCATCAGGTACAAGGGGAAGGCCAATGTCCCGGAGCAATCGGTCCCGCCCGGATGTTCCTCGCCCCACGCATATGGCGCATCCAGAAGAAGCCCGGCAAACAAGCGGAACTGTGCCGACGGTGCGAGGTGCTCTGCCTTCTGGGCGATGATCTCAGAGAGCTTAATCCAGTCAAGTCCGTCCATTTGGCGTCATCTCCCCCTGTCCTTATGCTCCTCGAGGAGCCGCCGGATCTCACGAACGTCTGTTCGAGTGTCCCGTGAGTCCTCGGCCATGGCGCGTAGCTCCGCTTTCATGGCGTGGATCTCCGCGTTCATCGCGGCGTAATTGGCTTCCAGAGTGCCGATGCGATCATGCTGTTCTTTGGTAACCTGCCCACGTAAAGCGAAAAGCCAGCCGACTGCTGCGATAATGATGGTTGCGATGATCGCCGTTACTTCTGTACCCACAAGGCTACTCCGGTATTCCAGTTACGATCGGCTCTATCTGAACCCACGCCTCACCAGGTATGACGTGCTGTTCATCAGCAATCGCCGCGGTGAGCTCCGAGAACGGGATCTGTTTCACATCGACATCGATCTCGGCCTCGAGGAGCCCGCGATTCTGCCGCTCGAACTCGGCGCGGCGTTCTTGAGGGATTGCCCCATCTTCAGAGAGCTTGTCGAAAAGGGTCTTTTGCGCTTCGCTGAAATCCTTCGCTTCCTCGGTGAGCTTCCTGTGTATCCGTCCGAGGCGGTAGGCCATTACCGCATCTACGGAGCCCCGCAGTATCGACGTGATCCCCGCTCTTGTCGTGAGTACCTGTTCAATTGTCAACCTCATGATGTCTCCTCTGCATCTATTTCGTTCTCCGCCTCTTGGAACGCCTTCCACCACTGGACCAGCGGCGCCGGCGGTGCAATGCCAGTCTGCTGATAGAGATACCGCACGGCCTCCGCAATCGCGGTTAGGTCGTCCCTCATCTCATAGCCCTTCTCGCGGAGCCTGGCGATTATCCGGGCCTTGCGCGCGCGCTCGGCGGTGAAGGCCGCTTGCGCGTCACGCTGCGCCTGGGTCACGCCCGTGGGTCGTAATCGCTCCATGAAAGCGCCTCCCTGGTGCCGTAGTGCTCCGGCTCTGCCCCGCGGAACGGCCGCGTCTCCCACACGCCCGCGTCGGCCTTGGTGTAGAACGCCACCAGGTCAACGTGTAGCACTCCGCCTTCGCGCCATGC
>CAYVUI010000173.1:0-5926 GCA_964454745.1 uncultured Pirellulales bacterium
CATAAACTCATCTGAGCATAAAACATTGATGTCCACCTCAAAAATACATCCGGGTGATTTAGAATAGAAAATTCAATATTATTTGCTCTGTGAAAAGTAAGTCAACCCAGCGGGTTAAATACGTTACGGGATTAATTTATAT
Source organism: uncultured Pirellulales bacterium (assembly GCA_964454745.1). Lineage (GTDB taxonomy): Bacteria > Planctomycetota > Phycisphaerae > Sedimentisphaerales > Anaerohalosphaeraceae > CAYVUI01. The sequence continues at coordinate 143 of CAYVUI010000173.1, forward strand.
TGAAATATAAAACAAATGATTGAAAACGAAAAGAACATTCAAAAAACAATCAATCCTCAAGCTTTGTTTAATGTACTACTGAAACTTGGTATATTGATTGTAACTCTTATAGTATTATTTATAGCCATACCTATTATAATAAAAACTACAAGCTATGATATTAAATCTGCCAAGACAACCTCTCTTTTTTTGAATATTTTGAGCAATATCGCAATTATTAGTCTCCCATTTTTATATGTAATCATAACTGGCAAGTTCATGAAAGGTGTTCTATTTAGCTGGTTTTTGCAAGTTCTTCTTGCTATCAGCTTTGTATATTATGGTATAGTTCTTATGATGTTTTACAAAACAAAACAAATCGAAGGCATTCATGCCTTGGATTATTATCCAGATTCGCCTGATGTTGTTATTACTTTCATGATGGGATGGATACCTGCCCTTGTCTTGTGCGGTATCGCCTATGGGATTCATTGTGTGATAAAGAAAAAACAGACTTCAATAGATTAGCATGATGTTGGATAGTTGCTCACATTAAGCAGTTTTTATACCAGGATCGTAAGCTATTAGTACTTAACTAAGCGACTCGCAGACCACAAAATGGGCTCCGCCCATGCTGATAAAACAACTTCGGTCGTAGACCGATTCCACCACTTTGGTGCTTGCCCCAAAGTGCCCGAGTCGAAGACTCAAAAGGCAAATAAAAACAGTCCCGGCCGCAGGCCGATTCCACATCAATCCCGAAGGGATTAAACAATAATAGCCCGGGGTAAAGTGAGCGAAGCGAACGAAACCCCGGGGACAGCATCGGTCGAAGACCGTATCCTTGATGTTGTGCGCCTCGCACAACATCGTCGAGTCGCAGGCTCGATAAACCAACTTCCCAAACCCACCCGCCACAACATCGCAAATCATCAAGTAACCAACTGTACTCATTTATAATCAGAAAATCTGTGCCATCTGTGGCTAATCAAAAACGAATTCCATGTGCCATCCTTGCCTGTGTGCAATCCAAATACTTACCTGCCTGAAGGCAGTTTCGCGTTTTTCGCGGTTGAATACTAAATTCGCCGAAGGCGAATAATCATAAAAATCCGGCAATCAGCGTTTCTTAAAATTGAGTTCCATGTGGATCTCTTACCTGTTTCCCGCCGCGAATATTTATCTGCCTAAGGCAGTTCTATTCCTCCTCCTTCTTCCCGCCGAAGATGCCCTTCAATCCCTCACTGATCGCCTTGCCGGCCCCTTCGCCGAGGTTCTTATCCACCTGCTCGCCGATCTGCTCGTCCACCTTTTCCATCACCTTCTGCTTGCCCATCTCCACGGCCTTCTGCTTGAACTGCTCAGCCAGGTCATCAACCTGGGCCGACACCTGCGGATTCCGCGGCGAGCCGGTCAGCCGGATCTTCAGCGGCAGGTTATCCATCCCCTCCAGGATCTGCGCCGTCGTCTCGCGGTCGAGCCCGAACAGCCCCTTCGAACCACCCGCCAGCTTCATCTCCGAGAGCACCACATCCACCGAGACATCCATCGCGTTTTGCAGCAGCGTCCCGCCGATCTTGCCCTTCGCCAAACCGCCCGCAAAATCCATCCCCGCGATCGAACCAAACTTCGCCAGCTCCATGCCGGAAAATTCTCCCGCCAGGTTCTCGCCATCCGCCGCCGCGGCGTACAGATACTCCAGGTCCATCTTCGCCGCCGTTTCTTCCGAGCCCAGCCGCACCTGGATCGGCTCCTTACTCATCGCCGGCGCATCGCTGATATTCAAAATCTCCACCGCGCTCTTGCCCAGCGCCTCCAGCGGGATCTCCACCCCGTCAAAGCTGATCCGCCTGGCCACGAACTTCGCCGCCGCCGGCATCTGCGTCTTCGCGTTGATATACTCCAGGATCGACTCCGGGATCTCCTCCGGCGCCGCCCCGGGCTTCTCCTTCGAGCCCGGCAGATACTGCGACACCTTCTCGAGCATCTCCTTGATCTTCCGCGCGTTCTCCACGTACTTTTCCAGCGACTCCGCCGAAATATCCTCCGGGTTGATCGGCGGCTGCGGCTGCTTTTTCTCTCCCGTATCCACCACCTCGCCCGGCGTCTCCCGCGGCGTACCAAACGTCAGACCTGTCACCTCGATGTCATCGATCACCACCTTGCCCATCAAAAACCCCGCCAGCGACGCATCCGCCGTCAGCTTCTCGGCCGCAAACTTATTGACCGACGGATTCTCCCCGTCCGTTACCTGGATGCCCGCCGCGCTCAACTTCCCTTCCAGCGGCTTTAGCACCATCTCTGCAAGGTTCACCTCCGCGCCGTTGGCCTTGGTCAGCCGGTCCGCCGCAATCGTCCGCACCTTCTCCTCGGGCGTAAAATACGTCGCGATCACACCAATCACCGCGATCACCACCACCAGTACCACGCCCGCCTTGCGGATCAGCGGCCCCTTGCCCTTGACAATCTCCTCGGGGTCCTTCGCGCTCTTACCAATCAAAAACCGGTCCAGCACCCGCACCCACTTCTTCGAATACCATTCCTTGAACCGCTCGGAATCCGTATGGAGCCTCAGGTACTTCTTGCGAAAACCGCCCACGATCTGCGCCAGGGCAAACCCGAGCATCAGCCCGATCACCGGCCCGAGGATCATCGCGCCCGCAATCGAAACCTTTGAAAAATCCGTCATCGCGATCACCGGAACTGACGCGAAAAAATCCACCAGCCCCTTCACATGCTCATGCACGAACATCCCAACGTGATACACCAGGGGCGCCGCCGCGTACAGTACCGCCTTGCCCAGCCCCGCGAACAGCAAAAACAGCCCGACATGGATATTCAGCACCAGCGCAACACACAAAATCACCGTATGAAAGCCCGTCCACCCCGGCGTCATCCCGAACCACACCCCCAGCGCCGTCGACAGCAAAATCATCAAAAATGAAACCTTACCCCGGAAAATCGCCAGAAACTTCTTAAACGGTCTTGGAATCAGCATACCCCGCCCTTTCAAAAAAAGTGAATTCCATTTCTATCTCCCCTCATTCTACACCCAACTCTCCGCGGTTCCAGTCTTTTTCCGCAGGAAATCTGTTGGCATTTCATCCCGCCGGCGTTATGATAACCCCGGAAAGTAACCGTAAAAATTCAGGTGCCCAATGGACTATCTCGTTGAAAAAGGCAATGAAGGCCGATACGTCGCCCTGCGGTCCCTGCTCGACCGCCGCATCGTCGCCGCCGGACCCGACCCCCGCGACGTATACCAGCAGGCCCAGGCCGCCGGCGCCGCCGAGCCGGTCCTCTTCTACGTACCCGACGAAAATATGGACATCCTCTAATGCCGATCCGCGACTATCCATTCACTTCGTTCAGTAAAGACGCCCCGCCAAGGCCCCTGCTGCCGATCCGAATCACCAACCCCGACACCGAAATATCACTCGACACCTTCGCACTCATCCAGTCCTCCGCCGACCGCAGCGCCATCCCCGCCGAGTACGCCGCCATCCTCGGCCACAACCTCACACGCGGCCAATCACGAAAAATCAGCACAGGCAACGGAACCACACTCGCCTACTCACACACCTCCACCATCAGCCTCTTCGACCTGCCCGCTCTCGATAAACAGAACCTCACCACCGTCTACCGACTCGAAAAGACACTCATCGAGTTCGTCCCCAACCTGTCCCACGTCATCCTCGGCGTCGAAAACTTCCTCGCAGGCTTCATCCTCGCCGTCGACTACCCCAGCCGCCGTTTCTCCATCCGCAAACCCATCGAAGAGGGCACACTTCGCACCCTGCTCGAACACTACCGAACCTCATCCAACCTCTGATCCCCAGCCGGAGAAACCTATGCTCCACTTTGGCGTCACCGAAAAAAAACAAAACGATCTCGCCGACCGCATGAAAAAATGCGGCGTCAAAGAGTCCGACCTCGAAGAAAAATTCACCCATTCCAGCGGCCCAGGCGGCCAGCACGTAAACAAAACCGCCACATGCGTCCATTTACGACATATTCCAACCGGAACCCAGGTCAAGGCCCAAAAAGCCCGTTCCCAGGCCCTAAACCGCTATTATGCCCGTAAAATCCTGTGCGAACAGATCGAAAACCAGGCCCTCGGAGCCCAAAGCCCCGAACAAATCAGGATCGAAAAAATCCGGAAACAGAAAAACCGTAGAAAACGCAGATCCAGGTCCGGTAAGTCCGAATAATTTTTCTGCAATATTCAAAACTTACGGAACGTTTTATCGGATAAAATGTCAATAGAGACAATGGTATGACCGAAATAACAATTACAAAATCAAAAAACAACTTTATGGAGATGGTATTATGAAAAAGACGCTCATTATGGCCCTGATCGCTGCAATCGCACTGACACTCATCGCTGTCACCCCCGCGATCGCAAAAAATGAAGAAAAGTCCGACAAAAGCCGCCGCGAAGAAATGAAAAGGTCTGCGGAGGAGAAAAAGACCGAAAAAATGGAGGAACTCGAGGAAAAGAATCCCATCTCCTCCCGCGAGGCCGGCTACATGAAGAAGATCAACGAGCGTCTCGAAAAGATGCAGAAAGAATTCGACACCGAAATCGCGAAGCTCGAAGCGATTCTTGCCGCTGCAAAAGAAGAGGATGCCTCCAAAACCGCCGGCCTGGTCGAAGCACTCATCAAGGAAAAGACCGATGAATTCGACAAGCAGGTCGCCCATTTCAAGGAAATGCGAGACAAAATGCTCGAAAGCTACCGGGCTCGTTTTGAGGATATGTCGCAGAAACGCAAAGAAATCGAGGAAAAACGCGGCACCTACAAACGCGAACGTGACCGCGAAAAAGAAGATCACTAATACTCAAAAAATTGAATAAATAGACACTAAACCGAACTTTCACTGAATACTGACATCCGTAACGACCCGGGCCCGATCCGATTCGGGCCTTTTTTCATGCGCCGGAACTACATGCCCCCTCCCCGGCACGTCACGTAAGTGCATGAAAATAATAAACTTGCGCAATAACACCCCCTGACACATCCAAGACCCTCTTCTCAAAACCCGGGGCATTGTAAGTTAAGTCCATTCCTCGAAAGAATATTTCAGGCAGCGGGATGGGTAAAAAAAATCGTTTCTTTTGCCCATGTGGATATTGAGTTTGAATGGATGTGTCACACCCACGCGGATAAAAAGCCTGGCCGCCAGGCCGTTTCCAATTGATCCTTCCTGCACTGCATGAGCTTTACGGTAAAATACTCACCAGGAAGGAATTGAAGTAATTGAAGGGTAAAATTCTATCCTCAATCACCCGGATGTATTTTTGAGGAAGACAACTATTTCTTCCATATAATTGAACCTAACATTTTCTTAAATTGATCTTCATGTGATGGTAATCCCCAAAAAAGAACGTAATAACCGTTTTCAAAAAAGATCACCTCAGTCACAGAGGATGCTTTCCGATTTTCTGATACTACAACAGAATTGTCTTTCATATTTGTAATATAATCCCCACCCTTATAACGAAAAGATGTGCCTTTGACACCGTCAACCAAGATTCCATCTTCAGTGTAGTTCCTCTTCATAATAAAATCACAGATAGGCGTGTCTTTCCACGAATCTTCTTTATCAGAAAAGTCATAGATGCTGAAGGTAGACAACTCATAATCATCGAACCCAAGACCTTCTCCGTATAAACCGGTTGAAGCAAACAGGATTGAATTGCCCTCAGGTTGCATATTAACATCCCATCCCGCAATGGATATTATAGAAAAATATGGATTTTCTAATATGACAGCGCTATAAGAATTCGATATTTTTCGCTTT
>CAYVUI010000174.1:0-5828 GCA_964454745.1 uncultured Pirellulales bacterium
CGTTTTAATCACAGTCAATGGCCAGAAAATCTCACCATTATGAATTGATAAAAACTACAATATAAATCTATAATAGAAATATGATAAATAATGGACCTCAGCTGGTTTTAAACGGGAGGTAATTGATGAAACATTCATCCAATAGACACAATGCATTCACTTTGATTGAACTGCTGGTCGTAATTGCCATTATTGCCCTTTTGATGTCAATTCTGGTCCCATCTCTGCAAAAAGTAAAAGATATGGCCAGAACGATACTTTGCGGATCGAACTTGCGCCAAGCAGGTGTCGCACTCAATTTGTATGTTCAGGACTTTGATGGCAGAATTCCTCCGATAAGACAGCGGCCGGAAATGTATAATTTCAGCCACCCCTTTATAGATACGGATGATCCAGATTATGTTTATGACAGGAAAATCGCATGGCACGAGCTTCTTCTTTGGTATATGGGTGCATATAAGGCCGACGATTATTATTCCTGGTATTCCGAATCAGAGGAAAATGCAAAGTTAAAAGAAGCTCTGATGTGTCCGGTATGGCATGCAAAAACGAAAAATTATACTGGCGGATACACCGGTCCTTATATGTACGGGTATGGCGCAAATGCAAATATCCCCAATCACCCCAGGCAGAATGTCTATCTTGACCCGCCGGCGGGTACAAAGTTCAGCCCTGAAGGAAACTGGCATGCAGCGCCCCGATTAAGTAGAATCCAAACTCCGGCAGAGAGAATCTATTGTGGTGACAGCTACAATTGGTATTTAAGCGTCAACAGTATGCATACAACCGTCGGAGATGAATGGCAAAAAGCCATTGACGACAAGGATTTCCGTGAAGCGCAATTTACCAATAAGGCACCGTGGTGGAATGCAACCAGGGACCTGACAGTTACCGTTTGTGACCCCTACCGGCATGGAAACGGCGCAAACTATATTTTCTTTGACGGACATGCTGAAAAAGTAAAGCCTGAGAAGGGACACGATTTGATCACTCGAAAACAGAAATAGCTCTTGTTTATCTTTCGAACGGATTTATTGTACAGGGTCAGCTTCCTTGCAGATTGCTCTTTTCAGGACTCATTTTAATTCGCGATTGTTTATATGGAACTTTTTCTAAAAATACTTATATTCGCCTCTATGTTTGAAACTCTATACGCCCTGCCTGTCGCAACGAGAATAAAAACCCAATACCAAAATGGCCAGGTATTCATCCAATGGACGGAACAGACCGAAAACGAATTTAACCTTCGTGTGTATGTCTCCGAGAAACCCATCAGAAGAGAATCCTTCGATAAAGCGCGCCTTTTGACCGATAAACTCCAACCTCATTCTGCAAATGATTGGTATGAAGACCCTAACCTTTGTCCCAAAACCAGCGGTCCGGCCCGCGGCTGGAGAATCGAGGAACATCAAACGCCATTGAACCGAGCCGGTGGTTTGTTTGTCCATACGGTCACGTCAAAAACTCCCCAAGGCCTGTATTTTGCCGTACTGGCCCAAAATGAAACTCCCGAAGACCTGGTTGCCGGACAAAATTCGCTCCAAAATCCCGTCAAAGCCCACTCCGCACCGATTCGGCCAATTTGGCAACTGGAAAGTCCGGAACCCCACCAGGAGGGTAAGGGCAAAGCGCTGGCGCTGTATTTGGGCTCTCATACATCCCGGCCGGCCGGGATCCTCACGCATCTGCTTTTCGGCACCCCCCAGATGGGCTGGCGCGAAGGTCTTGCGTTTAAGTTCAAAGTTTCCATACTTAAAGATGTAGTCCTGGTCGAACCCTACGATCGGGTCTGGATAAACCGTCACTTAAATCTGGACGAAACCTACGAGAAATACAACACGCTTTACAAACACATTGAAACCTTCTGGTACGGAACCAACGACAAAATCTATGACAGTGAACTTCGCAAAACCGGAACCCCTGTCAACTATACCGAACGGATTTTGCTGTATCTTCTTGAGTGGGTGCAGACACATTATCAAACCGACCCGAACAAAGTCTATGCCTACGGGGCTTCGATGGGGACCGGGGTACTTCGCCTGGCCACGCAAAATCCGGACCGATTTGCCTCAGTCGACCTCCTGGTTCCATTTTTCGATTTTGGCTATGAACGTGGAAACGAAAGCAACGCGAAGCGGTTCCAAAGCTGCTGCGGACCGATGGACCTGATATGCAGTGACGGAATGCCACTCGGGCAAAGACTCGACCTGGTCCAATTTATGGAGAACTGCGAACAAGACCTGCCGTTTATCGTCGCAAGAGTGGGAAGAAATGACCAGTCCGTGTATTGGCGGCGAAAGCCCGCATTTATCGAAGCGACCCAACAGAACAAACAGGGATTGCTCCTCGGCTGGGATGATGGAACGCATGCCACTGCCATGAGGTATAAAATTGCCTCTTTTCCAGGTTTTCGTGAATACGATTGGTTTATTCGCCGATTCACGCTGAATCAAAGTTATCCGGTATTTACGAATTTTCAACTTGACCAAAACCCCGGTTCGGGCGATAAGAAAGACGGAGACACGGAGGGTTTTATCAATTACGGTTTAAACTGGAAACAGATTGAAGACCGTAAAGACAGCTACCGGGTCACAATCCTGCTGAAAAGACCTGACGCCCGATTTCCGGTTACCGTCGATGTAACGCCCCGTAACCTGCAAAACTTTACACCGAAACCCAAAGAAACCCTGACGATAAAGAACCTGGACACAAGCGGTGCTCTCGTCAGCCAAACCGAAGTCAAGGTCGACAAAAATGGACTTTTTACATGTAAGAATTTTATGATTACCTCACCCAAAGGCAATCAAATGATAATCTCAAAAAAGTAAGGCGTAAGGATGACAGGACATTTGACCAGCAATCCCGATATTGTTGTTTACATCCCCAAAGGAGAAAACTACAACGACACAGATAACGAACATTTTCTCGTGTTCCACGCTCCAAAAAGTGATGAGCTCCTGGCGATGTGGACGCAAAGCAAATGCGAAGGATTCGGGAACAATCACACTGCGTTAGCCCGAAGCAGTGACGGCGTTCACTGGTCACAACCGATCATTATTGCCGGCTCGAAGGCCTCGGATAAAAGTGACTTCCAGGCCAGCTGGTCGTTCCCCGTCGTCTCCAGGCAGGGAAGAATCTATTGTTTTTACACCAAAGAGACCGAAATCATCGATGTCCATCGCTGCTGCTCGGGTTCGATGGGCTGCCTTTATTCCGACGACAACGGGCACACCTGGACACAAGGTGCGGATATTCAAATGCAGCGGAATCAATATGATCATCCTGACAGCAAATATCCGCGAAGCTGGATCGTCTGGCAAAAATCCATACGTGATTCCAAAGGCAGACAGATTGTCGGCTACACCCAGTCAACGAGTAAGGCCGTTCGCCCCGAACCGCCCGCCGGCTGGTGGAGCGCCGACACGCGTCCTCTTTTCATGCGTTTCGATAATATCGACGAGGGACCGGACCCTGAGGAAATCCGAATCACCTGGCTGCCTGATGACCCGGACTCTCTTCACATCCCCTATCCCGAGCATCCGAACATCTCCGTCTCACAGGAACCAAGCATTGTACTGCTGCCCGACAACCGCCTGTTTACGGTCATGCGAACCTTCACCGGCTTTATCTGGTACTCAGTTTCGGATGATGACGGAGCCACCTGGCGCAAGCCTGAACCTCTGCGCTATCACGATAAGGGGGATTGTGTCCGCCAGCCAATCGCCCCATGTCCGGTATATTCGCTCAGCGACGGAAGATTTATCCTCATCTATCACAATAACGACGGGAATCTCGGCCCCCACAAACCCGAAGATGCAGTGCACAACCGAAGGCCTGCGTATATCTCCCTGGGGACATATCAATCACAGGCCCGTCAGCCGATCTGGTTCACGGACCCGCAATTGCTGGCTGACAGCGGCCCGGAACTGGTTGGACCCAAAAAAACCTGCGAGATATGCACGTATACAAGCTACACGGAATACAAAGATAGACGAATTCTCTGGTATCCGGATAAAAAATATTACCTGCTGGGCAAATACATAACCGATGAAATGCTCGACAGTCTCGCATTGCAGAAAACGATGCCAGCCGGTGCAACCGGGAATCCGCAGGCAAATCCCGAAGGAAGGTAAATCGATATTGAAAAAATGGTATTTCTACGCTTGTTTTTTTACGATTGCCTCCCTGGCGTCAATTGTATTCTGTACTGTTTCTTTTTCTCAAAGACCTCAGCCCCAATCCGGTATTTTTTTACAGCAATCACAGAAGGGACAGGAGTTTACCAAAGAGCTAACCCAGGCATGGAACCTATACTTTACCGCGCGTACCGCTGAAGCCATTGAAATTTTTGATGAAGTACTCGAAAATGAAAAAAGCAACCCCGCCGAAAAAGCCCAGTCCCTTTTTGGTCTCGGGACCTGCTATTCACTGGGAGTAGGCTATCATGACAAACCAAAGGCCCTGGAGTTTTACACACAACTTGCCCGGCAGCATCCGGACAATCCCGCCGCCCCATGGGCTCTGATGAGAATCGGTGCATTATATGACATCTCTATCGAAAAAGAAAGGCGAAGCAGCAGGGAGGTGTTTACTGCCATCATCCAGGACTATCCGCAAAGCACGGCAATCCATGAGGCGGTCTTACGTCTAAGTGCCACCTGGTTTCGAGAACTGGACTCCGAACAAATCCAAAAGGGAATCACATTGCTCGAAGAACATCTCGAAACATATCCCCAAAATCCATTGGCCTCTATCATGCATTTTCGACTGGCATACTGGTATGCCTCCGTGGAAAAGGATTACAAAAAAAGCCTCGTGCACAGACTCAAACTTGCCGAGTTTAAAATGTCCGACCCTCACCGATGGGCCCTGCAATACTGGGGGATTGCCCAAACCTATCGCCTGAAAACACAGGAATATGATAAAGCTTTGTATTGGTATCGCAAGCTGATCGAAGAATGTCCGCGGGATTTGCTGAACTTTCCGGCTCAATTGATGATTAAGAAGATCGAAGAAGAACTGGATGCAAAAAAAGACAGTGAAAAATAAATTGCACAACCTGTTCTCTTTTTTCAGGCGAACCTTTGGCCTGGTCGTCCTGTGCGGGGTCTATTTTTTCTCGATCTTTTGGGTGTATTATATCAAACCCATGACATTGGAGACCGAGCCCGGAACCGAAAAAAGGGTCCTTCGTATCGCCCACCGGCTTTCTGACAAAAAATTTGCACAGGCCATGGAGTACGTTGCCCGGGAATATGAAAAAAGAAATCCGGATGTAAGCATTATTGTCCAGTCAATTCCTAAAAAAGCTTACAAGCAATGGGTGACCACCCAATGTATCGGGGCAACGGTACCTGATATCGTGCAGGGACCTGAAGATATCTGGGATCAAATGTGGCATTCAATTGCAACCCGCTACATGATGCCATTAACCGAATATGTAAACCTGCCCAACCCGTACAACAAGGCAACTGCCCTTGAGGGGGTACCCTGGCGGAGTACCTACCTGGATGAGATGGAATCAGGATACTGGGTTCATCTAACTGAATTTTTCAGCATACCTCTGACCGTGGAAACAACGAGAATCTTTTATAACAAGGATTTGTTTCGAAAGATATTTCAGGATGACACTCCGCCTCAATATTTCGAAGAGTGGATGACACAATGCCGGAAAATTCAAGAATACGCCCAAAAGGAACATCTTGCTCTTTTCCCGATCGCTTCATCCAAGGAAAATGTCATCTCAAGGTTTACCTTTTTAAACCGTTACTACTATTGAGTCCACTCTAAAAACCCGCTTTTAGGCGGCCCGGTTTACATTCCATCGG
>CAYVUI010000175.1:0-5778 GCA_964454745.1 uncultured Pirellulales bacterium
TTTCAATGTTACACAAAAAAAGGCTGAAAAAAATTCCGAAGGAATTGAAACAATAAGGGCATATCGGTAGTTATTGAAGGCCTGGAGCAGGTAAACCAGTTGAGAGAAGATCGCCGCCCCCGCGATGATGTTGTATAAGGTCCAGATCATTTGCATTTCCGTTGCGAATCTTTTTTGGAATTGCCCTCCGTGTATACCCTTACGGGAATTTCCGTAAGAAAATTGCAATTCTTTATATCAAAGGTATTTAGCGCGGATAAAACGGGATTTTTCAATCGGAAGCACTATAAGTCACTCCTTTTTAACACGGTCCTGCATTCAATCAAGCAATTGAAGCGATCGGTCGGACCCCTTCAATCAATTCGTTGATAGTATACAGGCGGCTTAGCTCGATATCAAGCAGGCACCCATGATTATGCTCGGATGCGATAATCAGCGTTCGCGGGTCCGGATTGCCCCAGCCTTCGGACTGATTTTGATGTCCGAGTACAAACAGCTCGGCGCCCAGTTTCTCGGCCATGCGGTTTACCGAATCGAGCGAATGCCGGCGGCCCCAGGTCAGGGTGTAGACACAATTTGGACGTTCATAGTCCTCTATGGTCAGCGGCCGGTCAAAAATTTTCGGATCAAACTCCTCCACATAACGGTCGCCCGGCAGCGAATGGCTCATCCACAGCCCGTTATGCGTGCGAATCCCCAGCGGCAATGCTGCAAGAGCCTCCTGAAGACTTGCGTAGACTTTGCCAAAATCGTTCCCGAATTTCTCCTTGAGCCCGGCTTTCATGCATCGGTTCATTTCCTGGCCGCCTTTGGAGACATCCGCATCGGTAATACACGCGGTGTCATGGTTGCCCAGGATCATATGAACACGCCCAGGGTATTGAATCTGGACCTCAAATGCCGAAAAAAGGAGCTCGAACGAAAGGTCCCCGCCCTTGGCGTCCGTGGGGCCTCCGTGGATGATCTCCTGAAAGAGGATATGGGTTTTGGGATTCTTATCCAAGTCGGCAAAACGCAGGATTTTCTCAAAGTTGCGACGGTTTCCATGCAAATCACCCGTAACTACCAGCCTTATGTCATCCGGCGGCTCGATCAAATTCCCTTTTCGGAAAGGTGCATTGCGGTTGTACTCTGCGGCCTTTTGGCAGATGTCAATCGCTTGCTGCGACATTTTTCTCCATTCTGTTCGTAAAGATCTTCCGTATCGTTACATCCAGATATGAAATCACCTCCGACATGCTCGCAGGGCGGTCGGACGGTTTTTCACTGACACATTTCATTACGAGGTCAGAAACTTCGCGGGGGATACGCGAATGAATCTGGTTGGGGGTTCGGAATTCATCCCGATCCGGGGGCATGGGAATACCGATCTCTGAATTCTTGGGGATCAGGGTCGGGATATTCTTTCCGGTCATAGCCCAGTACATCGTCGCCCCGAGGTTGAAAATATCCGTTCGGTGTCCGATGTGCTGGCGGTGAACCTGTTCCGGAGCGATATAGTCCGGAGTTCCCTGGATGCGCGTCTTGACCGTGCCGATCTTACACGCCTGGCCCAGGTCGATCACCTTGATCTGGCCCTGCTCGCTAATCAGGATATTGTTTGGCTTGATATCGCAATGGACGAATCCCTTCTGGTGCATCGCGTTTAATCCGATAGCCACCATCCGGAACACTAACAGGACATCACCCAGTGACAAACCCGGAGAATCCTCAAGACTCTTTCCGTCAAAATACTCCATCGAGAGCAAAAGCTCACTGGTTTTGAGCATTTTTCGCTTACGGAAGATCTTGTAGCATTTACGGAGATAGTGATGGTCCAGCCCGCGGGCGACCTTGTATTCCGTTTCCATCTGCTCGAAAATCCGGGCATCTTCCGGGGATTCCATTACCGCGCGTTTTAGCGCAACGCGAGCCCCCGTCACATCATCCTTGGCAAGGTATATGACTGACCTTGCACCTGTGCCGATCCTCTTGATGATCGTAAAGCCGTCTATGTCCAGCGACTTAGCCATAATCTACTCATAAATCCTATACATATGCGAAAGAGTCGCGAAAATTCCGTCAAAAACTTACAACTAAGAGCATATCGTCAACCCTTTGTTCTGTCTATAAAGAAATACGTCTTGAGGCCGAATAATTCACATTCAAAATGGCCCCGGCCATCATTTCTGTACCGCCTGAAACGATTATTCCGCCTCGATCTCCCTCAAACCCGGAATAATATATATCCACAATACACAATAAAGTCAATATTAATACTGACGGTTCTTGATTTATCGGTCCTTATTCCGTTTTAGCGGAGTTTCTGGCCCAACGGCGTCGGTCCCCTTCTTTGAGCAGCCTCTTACGCAGCCGGATCGAATTGGGGCAGACTTCGACCAGTTCATCTTCCTCGATATATTCGAGCGACAGTTCGAGGCTCATCTTGCGAGCCGGGCGGACTTTTGCCGCCTGGTCCTTGCCGGAGGCCCGGACATTGGTCAGTTGCTTGGTTTTGACAACATTGACCGGGATGTCATTTTCCTTGCAGTGTTCACCGACAACCTGGCCCTCGTATACCTCATCGCCTGTTTCGATGAAGAAAAAGCCCCTGTCGTACAGTGAGTCGAGTGCGTAGGATGTTACTTGCCCGCTATCGGTTGCAATCATCACCCCGGCTTTTCGTTTCGGCACCGATCCATGCATGGGTTCATAGCGGTCAAAGGCATGGTGCATAACCGCCCGGCCCTGGGTGGCATTGAGCAGACGGGCATGGAGTCCGAACAGGGCCCGCGAAGGCAGGTAGAATTCCATGTGCACAAAATCCGATGCCCCGGCCTTGGCGTCAATACTCGCAATTTCACTTCTCCGATCCGCCAAAAGGCTCATGACCGCGTTCTGGCACTCAAGGGGGCAGTCAATCGCCAGCCGTTCGACCGGTTCATATCGCCGGCCTTCGAACATCTTGAGGATGACCGTTGGTTTTCCCACGCAGATTTCGTAGCCCTCGCGCCGCATATTTTCGAGCAGGATCCCCAGGTGCATCAGCCCGCGGCCGGAAACGAGGAATTCCTCGGATCGCTCTCCCTGTTCAACCCGCAGGGCGACATTCTGGAGTAATTCCTTCTGCAAACGTTCACCGATTTGCCGGCTGGTAACGTATTTCCCATCCCGGCCGGCTAATGGACCGTCATTGACGCGGAATGTCATCGTCATGGTCGGTTCATCGACCGCAACGGTCTCGAGCTTGGTCGGTTCGTCCGGGCAGGCGATGGTATAACCGATTCCGATTGGATCCAGGCCCGTAATCGCGCAGATATCCCCGGCCTGCGCCTCGGTTGCCTGTACCTTGCCCAGCCCGCTGAACTGGTGAATATGTCCGACCTTCTGAAGAGTATGCAGACCTTCCGGGTCGATGACCGTAACATTCTGGCCCTGGATGACCTTGCCGGCAAAGACCTTACCGATTGCGATCTTGCCGACGTAGTCACTGTAATCCTGGCTGGTGACGAGCATCTGAAGCGGTGCATTGGCATCCACTTTTGGGCTCGGTACATGTTGGGCAATCGCCTCGAATACCACCCGCATCGAATCTTCGGGGTTATCCAGGTTGTCGGTCGCCCAGCCTTCCTTCGCGGAGGCATAGAGTATCGGAAAATCCAAAGCCCCTTCGTCCGCTTCGAGTGAGACCAAAAGGTCAAAGACTTCATTGACGACATCATCGGGCCGGGAATTTGGGCGGTCTACCTTATTAATGACAACAATGGGCTTGAGTCCGTGGCTAAGTGCCTTATTTAGAACGAACCTTGTCTGCGGCATTGGTCCCTCGAATGCATCCACAACCAGCAGTACCCCATCGGCCATTTTGAGCACGCGCTCGACTTCGCCGCCAAAATCCGCGTGCCCGGGCGTATCGATCAGGTTGAATTTGTACTCATTGCTGTCCGGATCGGTATAATGGATCGCGCAGTTTTTTGACAGGATCGTGATTCCCCGCTCGCGTTCAAGAGGGTTGGAGTCCATAATCAGGCCGTATTCCTTGCTGGCCAGCTTATCCAGGTCCTCGCTTCGAAACATCCCCGACTGGTACAAAAGCTGATCGACCAGTGTTGTCTTGCCGTGGTCAACGTGTGCGATAATCGCCACGTTGCGTATGGTATCCGCGTACATAAGTGCCTCTTTTATAGAGTATTATCTCAATTTTGCCGCATAAATCCCGCTGATTGGATTCCAAATTTCGCGAAAAATATCTCGAAAGACCCAAACCCCATCCGCAATGGAGCAAGCACTCTACACCATCGACGGGAAATGTCAATACATTTAATTCCCGGAACACAAATTATGACTCTTGGCTGGACCTTGCCTGGCCGACTCTGTATACTTGTCCAAAAGAACATTTCTGACCTCTAATGCTTTATCTGGCTTGGGAAATCTATGATTACGATCGAGGGTACAGTATCCAAGGCCATGTTGGCTGAAAAAACGGGACTATTATTTCACACCCGAAGTTCGCTTTGAAACGGACGAGAAATGTCAAAAATGGATCGGCAATAATCTGTCGCATCTAGGCGTTTTCTGGGGGGAATCCAATCTTGCGTTTTTAGAGCATGGAGACAGCCCCAAACTTCTCATCGGGGGCATTCAGCCCAATATGATTCTCGGTATGCTGCTCGGAGCGGAATTTGTGGCCTACCCGGACAAGGATGCGGATATTGAGATTACCGGTGAGGTTCGGGATCGCTTTAATGATCTTCCCGATCCGCAAAGCCTTTTAGAGCATGAGCTTATACAATTATTTGATTCACAGATGCAAAAGCATCGAGCCGATTCCAGCCGCTTAGTGATTCCGCCGTTTTTCTGGGATCGGGGCGGGATGGCAGCGGTTCACGGTGCGGTGACCACGGCTGGGAAACTCTACGGAGAAGCTATATATATGGATATGATGACCGATCCGGAGAAATGCCGCCGGATTCTGGAATGGATCATGGATGCGTATATCTGCCTGGTGGAGCATTTTGCCCGGTATTATCCTTTTGATGTTACCTCCATTCACACCGGGGAGTGTTCAGGATGTATTCTGGGTAAAGATCAGTTCAATGAATATGTCATCACCACTGCAAGCCGGCTGGGCAGGGCGTTTCCAGCCCTTCGTTTTCATTCCTGCGGCGGTACCAGCCATCTTTTGGAATCCATCAGCCGGATTACGAACCTGTCAACCATTGATGTCGGCGGGGAGACGGATATTGCTCAAGTCCGGCGGGTTTTCGGGAATACTTTTCCGGTCAGCATTGCACCCATGCCGCAGGATATGCAAAGCGAAAATGTTGAGCCTACCCTGAATTGGGCGCGGAATGTCTTAAAAGCCAACGCCGGCGGACCCTTAAAGATTATTTATCACATCGAGCCTGATTATAATCTTGAAACGATCATTGCTCTTGAAGCTTTTGTAAAAAATGGAGATTTTGGATCGGGATGTGGATTATGATGAGCCGGGCCCGGATGGGGTTTGCCTGCTGGACGATTTTAAGGTGTATGTCGCGAAGTAAATTCCGAAAACCGAGGTAAATTGTGCTTGACCTTTTGGGGGAAAGGGCTAAAATCTCTGGTTTGCCGCGGATGTGGCGGAACTGGCAGACGCGCTGGCTTCAGGTGCCAGTGAGGTTCACCCCTCGTGGAGGTTCGAATCCTCTCATCCGCATTTTTTGTCTCTGACAAAAAATAGAGCAGTAGATAGTCGAAAATTGTAAGTAGAAACAGCTTAGATTTTGGATTATTTACATCTATAATAAGATTTCTATC
>CAYVUI010000176.1:0-5657 GCA_964454745.1 uncultured Pirellulales bacterium
TCATTTTTCTCGCCCTCTTGACAGCCGCAAACTGTAAATAAAGCCAAAATAACCCAGAAAAGTACAATCATTGTCCGCTGCATATTCACAATCCTTACTTTCACGTTTCCCAAACCGGGAATCATTTTTATTCCATTTTTGCCCAGAAAACTGAGCCGTCAGAAAGGCGATTATAACCCCAAAAACAAGACATACAACCCAATAATGTGCATGCAATCTTACTAATGCGGCTTACAACCTGTACAAACAATCACATCCACTGCGGCCAGCCGGTCACCGCAACTCCCTGTCGCATGTAGGATTCCTGTCCGCCATAGACCAAAACCGGCCGGCAGCTTTCCTGGCCGGGCAGTGATCGCCAGAATTCCAGCCCGGCAAACATTTCGCCGGCAATTGTCTGTCCGGATTTGATTTCCACCGGAATCTGCTCCGCGCCCAGCTCAATAATCACATCCACCTCACGGCCTGTAGAATCCCGCCAGAAATAGACATCCGGCTCTTTGCCCTGATGATAGTAATTTTTATAAAGCTCGGAAAGGATGAAATTTTCGAATATAAATCCGCGAGCACAATGGGTAACCAGTTCTTCGCCGCTGCGAATGCGAAGCAGGTAGCAAAGCAGGCCCGTATCATAAAAATACAGCTTGGGCGATTTTACCAGCCGTTTGTTGAAATTAGCGTGGTAAGGAGACAGCAGAGTAACCAAAAAGCCGGCCTGAAGCAGGGACAGCCACCGTTTAACCGTTGGAACAGAGATGCCGGTATCCGCCGCAAGCGACGATAGATTCAGCAGTTGCCCCGTCCGCCCCGCACACAGACGTACAAACCGCGAAAACGTTTCAAAATCGCCAAGATTCTGAACCTGCCTGACATCGCGTTCTACATACGTACGGTAATAATTCGCCAGCCATTCCTGCGGGTCAAGACCCTGGTCATAAATGGGGGGATAAAAGCCCTTGAACATCAGGTCAAACAAGCCGTCTGCTTTTTCAGTACCAGCTTCGGGAGAAGTTACTTTACCGATAGATTCAATATCCATCGCCGGCTTGCCGGCCAGTTCCCCCTGCGAAAACGGCAGCAGGTGCAGTACACAACATCGCCCTGCCAGGGACTGACTGACCTTTTCCATCAGCAGGAAATTCTGAGAACCGGTAAGAATAAACCTTCCATTGACTCGCTGCTCATCGACTATACCCTGGATATATGAGAAAAGTTCCGGCGCCCGCTGGATCTCATCTAAAATAACACGATCAGGAAAACGGGCCAGAAAGCCCTGCGGATCGGTCAACGCAAACTCCCGCTCCTGGGGATTTTCCAGCGAGACATACCGTGCCTCTGGAAAGACCTTCCGCACAAGAGTCGTTTTACCGGACTGCCTGGGTCCTGTAATGGAGACCACCCGCCAGGAATCTGCAGCAGAGATCAACTTCTTTTCTAAATGGCGTTTTATCATTGAAAAAGCCCCTATTTCTTGCAATTTTAACATCCCATATTAAATCTGCAAGGCAAAACCGGCATTTTACTCAAGAAATGAGGATTTCATATATATAGCGACCATTTTAGTCCTTTTTTGACCCAGCGCAAAAAGAAGGCTGGGCAATATCATCCCAGCCTTATACCTACACTTGCATAGTCTTGCAGTGTCAGATCCGAAGCTGTGCCAGACGCTGCGATGCAGTGTCAAGCCCTCCAATGATCGTGTACACGCGAAGTGAATCGCGGTTGTCTTCGTAAATCCCGCGGTGCAGGGTCGCACTGCCGGTGATATCCGCGAGGGTGTCAAAGGCGTAGTCGATGTTGTCCTTGAGGCCTGGTACCGATGCCATGACCTTTTCGCCGCCTACGGCGATGGAACCGGCCACTTTCGCCGTCTTGAGGTCAAAGCCGTCTGCGAGCAGAGTGCGTTCGAGGTTCTCATTGACGCCCTCGGAGAGCGAGAATTTGTCGCGGTATTCGGTCACCTGCGTCAGGCCCATAATGCAGCAGCCGCCTGCGGAGATTACGCTGTAATAATCCGCCTGGTCGAAGCTGGTGTAGCGGCTGGGCCGGGCACTGAGCCGGTTGAAGATGTCGAAAAGTGTCGTTACGGTGTCGTTAATGGTCGGCCAGAATTCGCGAACCGTCAGGTTGGGGTACATATCGCTGATCTTGGCGTTGTCGATGATAATCAGCGGGGAGATCTCGCCCCGGGCCGCCATGTCGCTTAGTTCCTGGGCGACAGTATACGCATTTTCCGCGATCAAGGGCGATTTTGCCTCGCCCACGGTCGGCAGTGTCATCATGACGCCCACGGATTTGTCCGGATTGGCTGTTTTGCAGTGTCGGATGTAGTTTTTCGCCAGGTCTACCAGGCCAAGGGCCGAGCCCGAGCCCGTTCCGCCGCCGGCACCGATGCAGACCATGATATGATCGATATCCTGTCCGAATATGCCCTCACAGCGGTGCAGAATCGCCTGCCTGTGGCGAATCACAGCTTCGCTGCCGCGTCGCATGTCCTTGCCGGCACCTTTGGAGCCGATATCCATGACGAACTTGTGGCGTTTGGAAAGATCGAGCAAATCGAGGTCGTGACTGGTGGTATTCAGGGCCAGGGCCTTGCTGTAACCCAGGTTATAGAGCGAAGTTACAAGCCTTCCGCCGCACTGACCGGACCCGATCCAGGCAAAACGCACCGAGCCGTTGTGCCGGTCCGGCGTGCCTTTGTGGTTCGCCTGTGAGGGCTTGAATTCTTCGAGGGCCAATTTGGGAACCATGGGCACTTTGCGGTTTCCGGTAGATTGTGGGGTACTTTTCGACCTTGCTGCTCGTTTTGAGCGGCTGGACGATGAAGTTTTCGACTTGGAGACCGACTTGCTCGATTTTTTCGTTTTTACACCAGGCATAGCAATTCTTTCCATTTTAAAATAATCCTTTATTTCATACAGAGGCTCTGCTTTTACAGAAACCCTGCCGGGAATGGATTCGGTAGAAGAGCCGGCCGGGATAAGTTGTTTTTTTGGAATAATCGTTACAGCCGCTACCATTTGTCTACCATAGAGGTCTGGATATCGTCTCAAATTCGAGAAAGTAACCAAAGAGAGCTGTTATTGGGCCTGAAAAATCGGTTTTGGAACCTGCAAAGTGATGTTTGTGAATGATTTATATACTGAATTGCGTAAAAAGCAGCCGTGAGAAATTCTGATGGATTTTTTACGGCATACTTTTATCGGACCGGAATGCTGATTCACTTTGTCGAGGGAAATTGTCTGCTTAAAAAGAAGTTGAATTCAGGTCAGGATTCTGTTAGAATAATTGTAAGGTATAGTTATGGCAATCCCTGATATGTACACTTTGCACGAGATAAGAAAGAACATGCGTCCCGTTTTGACATGCTAAAACAGGATATAAACATGCAAAAGGGTATTTTATCAATTATTGCTTTTGGGTACAGTTAACCAATAAGGAGTCAGGTATGCTGGGTTTGAGTGAAGTTTTGCATCGCAAAAGAAAAGGCGGATTCACATTAATCGAACTTCTAGTCGTGATCGCGATTATCGCGCTACTGATGTCGATCCTGATGCCGTCGCTGGCAAAGGTAAAAGAAATGGCGAAAATGGTGATCGATAAATCCAATATCCGCAACTGGGTATTTGTATGGTCCATGTTTGTAGAGGGAAACAATGGGAGTTTTCCAAATACAAGAAATAATAATATGAGCAACGAGTTACTTGACAGTAGTTGGACGGAACTGCTTTTGCCGATGTTCGAGGATGATCCGGGCGAAATCGCATTATGTCCGAATGCCAAGAAGCAGGGCCCGCCTCCAGGTGGATGGGGTGGAACAGGCGACCATACCAATTATGCGTATGAGTGGACAGTAAGTGACGGGCCGGTTGTAAAAGGAATCGGACGATGGGCCAGTTATTCTCCCAATACATACGTTTATAATCCTGAAAGAGCAGGCAGCCAGAGCGATGCTTTGTATTGGCGAAAACCAACTGATATTCCTATGCCGGATATGGTGCCGTTGTTTGGTGACGGATGCCGGAAGAATTGTCAAATTGACAGCGTAAAACGAACCCGAATCGAGCCGCCGCAGACTCGCGGCGAAGGTGGCAGTTATTCCTACAGTATGAAGTGGATCGCCCTGGATCGGCACAAAGGCAAACTCAACTGGGGTTTCTGTGACTGGTCTGTGCGTACGATTGATCTTAAAGAACTCTGGACACTCCGCTGGACCAGAGGTTTTGATCACAAGAATGAATGGACGCCTGCTGGTGGTGTTACCAAGGATGACTGGCCGGAATGGATGCGGGATTTCAAAGAAGTAGAATAAGGATTTGCACATTTTTGAAGACTGATTTTAATCCCCTCCGGCGTTGTCTGGAGGGGATTTTTTATGCGCGACTCATTGCGGTTTATCGGGATACCGTGTACTATTGGTCAGGAAAGTAGAAAAATAAACTAACTTCAGGATATGAGGCAAGAATGCTCGGCAAAGAACGAATCTACGCAACGCTGGAGGGCAAAGAGACGGACCGGATCGCGGTGACGCCGATCTTCATGGCGTGGGCGGCGAAATACATCGGCAAAAGTTACCGGGAGTATTACCTGGACGGTGAGGTGCTGGCCGGGGCGCAGCTTGCAGCGGCGCGGGATTTTGGCTTTGACCAGGTCAGCGCGATCAGTGACCCGTTCCGGGAGGCCGAAGGGTACGGCATGGAGTTCGACTACCCGGAGCATGACGTTCCGCGAAGCAAGGGGTACCTGATCAAATCGACCGAGGATGCTGCTTATTTAAAGCTTTTGGACATCGACCGGTGCGGCCGGATGCGCCAGCGGATCGAGAGTGTATGGCTGATGGCCAAAGAGGTCGGTGATTCGCAAAGTGTACTTGGCTGGATCGAGGGACCGCTGGCGGAATACGCGGACCTGCGCGGGCTCGAACGTACCCTGTTCGACCTGACGGATACCCCGGAGATGTTCGAGCGGGCGTGTGATGTGATCCTCGAAAACGCGTACCGGTTCGCCAGGGCGCAGATCGAAGCCGGGGCGGATATGATCGGCGTAGGCGACGCGGCGTGCTCGCTGGTCGGCCCGGGGCTGTATGAGCAATATATATTGGAGCGACACCGCGAGCTTTTCGCACGGATTCATGAAGCCGGGGCGCGGGTCAAACTGCACATCTGCGGGGATATTACCAACCTGCTGGGACTGATTCGCCAAACGGGGCCGGACATTGTGGATATCGACTCGATGGTGGACCTGGCCGGGGCACGCGAAACACTGGGCGAAGAGATCACCCTGTGCGGAAATATCCACCCGGCGGAGGTGATCCTTGGCGGCAGCGTGGCAGATGTACAAAACGCCGCCCGGGAGTGCATTGCCAAAGCGGGCAAACGTTTTATCCTGATGGCCGGCTGCGAGATCCCGCCGGACAGCCCGGTGGAAAATGTACGAGCCATGCGGATTTGATCGAAAACCTTAAAGCCTTTTTTTCAAGTTTTCAATATCTCTTTTCACATCACTAACAGGAACGTAATCTTTTGACCTGGGCGGCATATGCTCTATATATCGATGGTACCAGCGAATCGCAGATGAAAAGTTTTGCAGTTGCTCATAATTAGGGCTTGCTGAATAAGCCCATATTTCTATTTTACTGAGTTTCTCAGGCGGCC
>CAYVUI010000177.1:0-5454 GCA_964454745.1 uncultured Pirellulales bacterium
CAGAGCTCCAATAACCAAACTGGCTGTAATAAGGGCTAATTGTGCCATGATGACTTCTCGCGAAGCACCAGTCTCAAAAAGCCCTTTAATCATACCCACAGACTGGAAAATCCCCCAAATTGATGTAATCACATTATAAACAACAAATATTTTTGTCAAAATCGCGGAAGCAACCATTTTGATTACATTTATAGGACTGTTAAATAAGTCTAAAATCCCATCAAAAACAGCCATGGCAGCAATTGCCCATGTACCCCAAGAAAACAAATATGATATATATTCTGAAAAACCAGCTGCAATCTGTCCTCCAGTAAGGGCATTTCCTAATCCAATACTTATTATTGAATACATCACAGCTTGAATAGAAACTCCCGCAATTGCACCAGCTAATGTAGCAAAATTGCCCGTTGGGTCGATATTATTCACCGGATTATTGTGGCATTAAAAACGGGTAAGGAAAATCGGCGTTATAGGCACTTTTTTGATATACTTTTCAAAGAGCAATCATGGCAGCATTATACCCGATTCAACAGAAAATAACGACATAAAAAAACAGGCAGAATGCCTGTATGAGTACATCAGATTGTAATTATGAGGGTGGTTTTAATGGTTCATTTCTCGCGGGTGATACTCCCTGTGTTCTTTCTTTAAATCGGTAATGGTTAAGTCGCAATAGACATGGGTGCTCCGCAGGGATGAATGGCCCAGCAGATCCTTGACGTGAACAATATTGGCATGGTTCTTAATCATTTCAGTCGCACAGGATCGTCTGAATGTATGCGGCGTGATATGCTTGTCAATACCGCTTTGTTTGGCATACCGTTCGATCATTTCGGCGAGAGCGGATTTACTGAGCCGGTTTCCCTTCTTACTGAGGAACAATGCATCCTGCTGATCGGATCGGAAGAATTCACACCGGATGCCTTTGATGTAGTTTTCCAGATACTTTTTGGCGATATGCCCCAGGGGTACAATTCGATCCCTGCCTCCCTTGCCCTCGTTGATCCGGATGGTTCGTTCATTAAAGTCAATATCCCTGATATTCAGGCCAAGCAGTTCCTCCCGCCTGATGCCCGTGGAATACAACACCTCGATAATCGTTCGATCTCGATATCCGATGTGTGTATTGGTATCCGGACAGGACAGGAACTGGATCACTTCTTCATCCGTCAAGGCCGATTTGGGCAGCCGTTTGGGTTCTTTGGCATTGTCTTCATGCTCCACGGGATCGGTGGTAATGTACCCATTTCTTTTGAGGAATCCGAAGAAGCAGCGCAATGAGTTCAGGTGATGATTCTGGGTGGTGACTGAATCCCGCCGGTTCCGTGCATTGATACGGTGGTGGCGATACTTGCGGTACTCCTGAATGTGGTGCTTGGTAATCTGTCGAACATCATCCAGATCATATTTGTCGACATAGTCAATGAACTTTTGAAGCTTGAACAGGTGCAGTTTGATGGTATTATCTGAACGGTATAACACCTGCATGTACTCTTTAAATTCCTTCAGCAGCGGGTAAAAGTTAATCATCGCTGGCCCTTTCTCGTGGATGGCATTCGCGATGTACCTGTTTGACATCGTTGGCAACAAGCCGAACATACCGCTTCATGGTATCGGGCGATGAATGCCCCAATAATTTCTGAACGAACCTGGGGCTGGATCCGGCCTGGATCATATGCGTGGCACAACTGCGTCGAATGGTATGTACGGATACGGGCTTGTTCAAAAACTGGTGGCCATAGGTATTGACCAGCCGCTGCAGGGATTCTTTCGATAGAGGTTTGCTATTGCGAACGGTGATAAACAGGTAGCCATGATCCTTTTCAGGGTTGATTTTAACGGCACGGACTTCTTTGAGGTAACGCTGAATCCATAGACAAGCGGCCTGGCCCAGGGGAAGCAATCGATCCTTCGCTCCCTTGCCCAGATTAATACGAAGAATGCCCTGGCTGAAATCCACATCCTGAACCTGTAAATCCAAACACTCCTGGCGTCGGATGGCAGCCGAATACAACAATTCGAGGATAGCCTTGTTCCGTATGCCGACAAGATTGGAGGTATCGGGGGCATCGAGCAATTGCTTCATTTCAGAGGGGCTCAGGATATTGACCGGCAGCGTCTTGTCGGCTACCGGGTACACCAATTCCTGGGCGGGATTCATCAGGATCACATCGATGTCCTCGAGGAATTTGAAGTAATGTTTGAAGGCCCGTATCTTGGTGATGACGGTGTTGGTGCTGTATTTGTCATTGAGAATGGATTGATACGTTCTAAGGTGCCCGGTGGTGATATGATTGACGGCCGATACCCGTTGGGATAAAAGCCACCCGAACAGATCATGGAGTGCCTGCTGGTTCATCTGGATGGTTTTCTGTGAATATCCCAATACCCGACACGCCTCACTGAACGCATCCATATTGTCCTGTTTTAAAGTATGCATATGGTTTTCTCCTTTCCTGTGCGTAATGATCTCCTATGTATTTTCATGAAAAACCTCCAGGTTTACGCTATCGTTTTTCTTGACAAATCGTTACGTCGTTTTTTACCGCCCACCAAGTACCCACCAGGTGCCCTCTACGTTTTCAAAGCCTGGATTTCACTGCACAGCGTATCCACATCTTTCAAACCCAACAGGAATTTGGAACCGTCCCTGCCTTCCCCATTGTAATACAGGCAGTAGGAATACTGCTTTCCCTTGCGGCCATGAACCACCCCCAGGTACTCAAGATCAACCAGCTGCCTGATATGAGTCTTGATTTGATAATCGGACCAGTGAATATGCTCGCGAATCTGCCTGCGTGTAAATGTAATGTTTCGTTTGTCGGTTTCCATCTCGCCGGCGATGCCATCCACCATCGCATGGATCAGTTCCAATAACCGCCGCGATGGATCGGATAATTCATCCAGGGTATTGCCAAGTAAACTGTGGGCAATCTCGTTGGCCAGGGCAATATCATCGAGCGAGACCTCGATGTATTCAGTGCCATCGTCGAGCTGTTTTCTTTCCCGCTGCATCTGGTTGACAAAGGTGATGGCCTTAATAATGGCCATATACTTGGGATGATCACGCCGAACCTGCAAACGATCATCGATATAGCTGAGGAATTGGGCATACGGATTAAATACCATCACGGGCTGCAGGAGCCGTTGGAAGTTCTGATGCTTATGAATGATCGCCTCCCGCTGTTTCTTTTCCAAAAAACCGTCCAGCGTTTCCATATACCGCTGGTAGTCAAGAATCCGCCTGGTTTGCTGCGGGGATTCATCCACCGACAGAATAATGAACCGGCTTCGTGTTTCAGGATTTGTCTCGGGATTGGTTGTTGTCTTAAAGACGGATGTCTTGCATTTTACCACATTCGTCATCGTGGACAATTTACCGGTAACGGCATCCTTGACTGTCGATTCGATGGTGAGTTCATCCGAGGTAATGAGATTGCGAATGGCATAATCGGCATCCACGGCCCCCTGATCTTCAGCCAGGGCCAATACCTTATGCGCCAGGGATAGTTCCTTCTTGTAGAACAGGGCCTTTCCCGTCAGGGAAGTCAGTTTTACCAAATCTTCCGGTGGACACAATCGCAAGATCGTATCCTGCAGCGAGGTTTTGCCTGCCCCGGATCCGGATAATATCATTACCGAGAGTGGATTGTCCATCTTTCGGGATGACATGGCCAGATAGCCCAGCAGCTTATTGACCTCTTCTCCTACATATCCGCATTGGGCTAGATCTTCGATGATTTGCTGTGCAAGCTTTTCCTGTTTACCAAATTTGAGGGCCTCCCGCTTGTCCTTGTCGGGGATATTGACAAAGATTTGGCCGCAGTCCTGTTTGCGTTTCTCGATGAAGAATTCAACTTCCGTGATAATACGATCCATGTCATGCCCAATCACCTCACGATCCGCTTTATAGAAATCTGCAATTTCCTTGATCAGCGGCTTTCGGGCCTTGGCAGAATACAAATCCAGCGTGTCAATGTGGAATTCCTTGTTCTTTTCGATCCGGATATTGGCCCGTAATTTATTGGGAAACGATTCAATGCCCTTGATAATGTATTTCCGGCGGCAGATCTTCAAAATAAAGCCGTCCTCGGTATCTTCCCGGTAGGCCTGCTCCGACGGCTGTGGTTCCTCACCGCTGCCATAAACGATGGATTCCAAATCATCCGGCGAATTTTTCAGCAAGTAACGATAGGGGGATTTCGGCAACTTGGCAATACGATGCTCAAACCTGCCCAATTGGGAACTGATCGCATTTGCCTGGTTTTCGTCATCAAACAAAAGAAGAATCTCTCTTGTGTGGTTCTGCCGAAACGCCTTGAGGGCATCCTCCGTAATACCGAGAGTGGCATGTACAGAAATCGTATTCGTAATCCCCGCTTGAACCAAGGCCAACGAATCAAGAATCGACGGCGTCAGCAAGATCGAGTCCTGGTTCCGGAGCACTTCCAGATTCCAGACACCGGAACCGTTGCCCGGCAGCGTGATTTCGGAATTGGCGACATCTTGAGTTCGGTAACCATGCAGGTTGACTACCTGCCCATTCTCATCAAAAACCGGGAAAATGACACATTGGCTAAACCGTTCATCCCCTTCGGCAGTTAAAATGCCCAGGGCCTTCAGCTGCTCAATAATAGGGCCATCTTCAGGGATGATGCGAAACAAACTCCCATTGCTATAGCCAATCCGGAATACATCGAACAACACAGGATCGGTAATCCCGCAGTTCTCCAGAAACTGATGAACCGCCGGTTCATCCCTGCAAGTTCGGTGGTAATAGTCCACTACGCGATGGAGCAGTTTTTGGGCCAGTGGTACTGACTCGACTTGCGTTTTCTTTTTTGTGGCCATGGTTGTTGATCCTAATCCATAAAGTACTGCAAAATGCGGTAGTATTCCTGAACCATCGAACCGGTGCCTTTGCAGCCATCCAGATGGTATTGCAGGCACTGGGCCATGGAATACACATCCTCCGGGCCATCCGGATCGACGTGATGTTCTTGTTGGCCATCGGGATTGGAAAGGAGTACTTCGATGGTTTCACTTTTGCGTCCGCGATGGATCGAGGCGGTATATCCCGATCCGGTGAGTTCCATTCTGGTAATTCGCATGATTTTGTCTCCTGAAAAAGTGGTTATTTTTTGTCTTTTATCAACAGGACACAGTTACCTCGAACCGGCAATAAAACCAAGTGAATTACTCCACAATAGGCGTTAATTTCGCATGTTTTTCTCGCTTGAAAAAAACGGCACGAAAAACAAACTGTGTATAACACCGCGACGTGTTCCCGCGGTATCAAGTCCACTTTCCTGCAGCGAAGGAACCATGTTTTCGTTTGCGACCGAATCAATTGTCGATTGCTGCCGTTCGCGTTGCCCTGTAACAAAGATAGCGATATAAAGGAACCATGGCATTGGTGGAGGCGGAATCATTGGGCGCCATTGGGCATCATTG
>CAYVUI010000178.1:0-5426 GCA_964454745.1 uncultured Pirellulales bacterium
GCGCCCTGAAATATGTACGCGAGGGTGATTTTCAGGTCGAAAAGAGCTATTGGCTCGAGGGATTTAAGCTGCTTGGCAATACCTGGGTACAGCTTTGGCTGGTTATGCTGTGGGCATGGATCGTCCAAAAGCCAAGGGCCTTTTTCATTACCGCAGCCGCCCTGATCCTGGTGACACTGGCGGTTTGGCCCCTTAAGATCGTGACCTCCCGGCCAAGGCCCAGGGAAAGCCAGACCGTCATGGCTCAGGAAAATGCTGCGATGGAGCTGGATCGAAACAAATCTTTCCCCTCGGGTGATACCGCGACCGCTTTCGCCGTGGCTGCGGCAGTTGTGCCTTTTCTTCATCCTGTGGCAGGCGGCGTGCTGTTCATTCTGGCCGGCGGGATCGCGGCACTGCGGGTATTTTCTCTGGCTCACTACCCCTCAGATGTCCTTGCGGGCGCGGCCTTTGGGCTCCTGGCCGGGCTACTGGCACCGCATGCAATCCGAATGCTCAATTGGGACTGGAAAGAGCTTCGTGAAAAAAAATGGAAATTTATTGCGTTACCGGTTTTAATAGTCTTGCCTGTTTTGACAGGTCTGTTTGAAAAAAAGAATTATATATTCGATTTTCTTCAAACTTACTGGTTTGTGGTTCTTCTCGCTGCGGCAGGATGCCTGGCCGCACGGATGCGAAAAAAAAGAATATAATGTAAACAGGGACGTTTAAAAGGATTGCATGAAATCATTCTGGCGTACATTTGAATATGTCTGGCCCCAGAAAAGAAGGCTTGCCGTAGTAATCATCGCGGCTGTACTTGTTGGTTTCTTCTTTTCACTGAGTTTCATGTCCATTCTTCCGCTTCTTAAGGTCATGATGGGGGAAGAGGGGCTGCACGGCTGGGTGGACCGAAAGGTGTGTAACTGGAGGTACGGACTCGATTTTTACATCCCGGACCGATTCGATTTCGCAGATCCGAACAAAAATGTAACCTATTCGCTCATTATCACCAAAATTGAAGAAGATTCCGTTGCGGACGAGGCCGGCTTATTGCCGCAGGACCGTATTGTCGCAGTCGGACAGCAAACACAAACCGTCAACGGCGGGCAGATTTCCTCCGCGAATCTGCTGGAAAACCTTGCTATGGCAGCCAGAGACCCTGCTTTACCGTTAACGGTTCGTCGGATCACTCCCGGGGCGGCGGGGGTGAAAACGCTCAGTCTTACAATGCGGATACCCGCGAAAAATCTCGCAATCACTTCCCTGCAGGATACCCTCGAAGTGCTTCCGCGCGGAGAGGCCAAGAGAAACCAGCAGCGCGCGATCATCTTTATTATCCTGGCGATGGGTGTGGTTACGATTTTCCGCTGTTTTGTCACCTTTTTACAGAAATACTACACCGACAAGGTCGTCCAGACCGCATTGGCCCACTGGAGGGGGCAGCTTTTTACCCATGTCATGCACATGCCGATCGCGTTTTTTGTCCAGCAGGGCACCTCGGACACCACCTCACGTATCATGCGGGACATTAACGATACCGGTAAGGGCATACAAACCCTGCTTGGTAAAACCCTTCGCGAGCCGGCCAAAGCGGTGATGTGCCTGGCAGGTGCGTTTGTCATTTCATGGCAGCTTACCGTAGTTTTTCTCGGTATGGCCCCGTTTGTGATTGGACTTTTTGGTATTCTGGGTAAAAAAATCAAGCGGGGAACCCGAAAAAGCCTTCAGACTTGGTCATCCATGCTGGCCAGACTCAACGATGTTATGTCGGCACTTCGGGTCGTCAAAGTGTATAACCGCCAGGATGACGAATCCACGACTTATCATCAGATCAACAGTACCCTGCTCAGGCGGCTGATGCGGATTCAAAAGGTCGAAGCGGCGGCAGGACCGCTGATGGATTTTTTGGGGATGGTCGCCGGTTCCGCGGCACTGATTATCGGCGCGCATTGGGTTTTTGACCAGAATCTTTCCGCCAGTTCGTTTTTCCTGATGCTGATCCTGCTGGGTACGACCGCTGAATCGATCCGCAAGGTGTCGGATGTCTGGAATAAGTTTAACGCCGCGGATGCGGCCTCCGCACGAGTGTATGAGATTCTGGATTCGCCCCTGGAGGCGGATTCTCCGACTCAAAAGCAGCTGCCGCCGATGGAGCATTCAATCGAGTTTCGCAATATCACTTTTACCTATCCCGGCAGTGAAAACCCCGTGCTGAACGAGGTTTCGCTGACTGTTCCGGCAGGGCAGACCATTGCGGTCGTCGGGCCAAACGGCTCGGGGAAGACGACTTTGATCAATCTGATTCCCCGCTTTTATGATCCCGATTCCGGGCAGATTCTTATCGACGGGCGGCTGATCACAGACTATACATTAAAGAGTCTTCGTGCCCAGATTTCGATGGTTACCCAGAATGTCGTTACATTTAATGACTCCATCGCGGCGAATATCAGCTACGGCAAGCCCTCGGCGACTCGTGAGGAGATCATCAACGCCGCGAAGCAAAGTTACGCCCATGAGTTTATCGAGCCGCTTCCAAACGGATACGACACACTGATCGGACAGCAGGGGTCCGGTTTTTCGGGCGGTCAGCTTCAGCGGATTGTGATTGCCCGCGCGATCCTCAAGGACCCTTCGATCCTGATTTTTGACGAGGCGATGTCACAGATTGATGCGGATTCAGAGTCGAAAATCCATGAAGCACTCCAGCAGCTGACCCGCCATCGGACGTGTTTTATCATTGCCCACCGGTTTTCGACGGTGATTTCGGCGGATACCATTGCCGTCATGGAACGCGGCCGCATTATCGCCGCCGGCAGACACAATGAACTGGTCGAATCCTGTCCACTTTACAAGAGCCTCTACGAAACGCAGTTAATGTAGAAACCAAAGATTGGTACTAATAAACGGATTTGAATGCCTATGACCCAGGACAAGACATTATATTTCGATGAGCTCCAGGAAGACTTCGACAACTTCATGGATGACTATGATGTTAACCGGCGAAAGGAGCTGATCTTTTCTATTTTATTGGCTGGCAGGGATTTAGCCGGCAAGAAGGTGCTTGAAGTCGGCTGCGGAACGGGCAAATTTTCGCAGGAAATCGCGCAGCGAAATGCCGACCTGACGGTTCTGGACATTGGGCCCAACCTCGTGGAATCCGTTTCCAAACGGTTACACTGTGATGGTGTAGTGGGCGATGCGTGCCATTTGCCGTTTGAAGAGAATACATTCGATTTTGTCATCAGCTCGGAATGCATCGAGCATACACCCGACCCGCTTGAGGCAATTGCCCGGATGGCCCGGGTTTGCAAGCAGGGCGGTTCGGTGTGTCTGACGACACCCAACAAGCTTTGGTACCCGGTTTTGTGGCTTTCGCAGAAGGTGAAGGTTCGCAAATTTGCCGGCATCGAGAACTGGGTTTTTCCGGGCCAGGCGCGTAAAACACTGCTGGATAATGACATGGGGCAGGTAAAAACCGCCGGCTGTCATTTGTGGCCGTTTCAGCTCAGATTTACCCGGCCGCTTTTGACTGCAATTGACCGAAAGGCGATCTTTCTCTACCCGCTGATGATTAATTTTGGAATGACTGCAACCAAAAGCTCGGGGCGTGGAGAATGATTGATATCCGTCAAAATGAGGATATCCCCGCGCAAAGCGCGAAGCAGGCAGCTCCAGCGGTGTCCATCGTAACGCCGTGCTACAACGAGCAGGATGTGCTGCCGATGTTTTACCGGGAGATCACCGGTGTGATGCAGTCGCCACAAGTGCCTGAGGACTATGAACTTATCTTCGTTGATGACGGAAGCAGCGACGAGACGCTAAACGTGCTCAATGATCTCGCGAGAAAAGATCCCTGCGTTCGGGTCTATTCGCTGAGCCGCAATTTCGGACACCAGATTGCGCTGACTGCCGGTCTGGACGCGGCCCGGGGCAATGCGATCATCTTTATGGATTCTGATCTCCAGCATCCCCCGGCATTAATCCCGGAAATGCTGGAAAAATTCCGGGACGGTTACGACGTGGTCTCGGCGGTACGCGAAGATACCGAGGATGTTTCGTGGTTTAAGAAGAAGACTTCCAAACTCTTTTACATGCTTTTTAATTTTCTCAGTGAAACGAAAATCCCGGAAGGAGCGGCGGATTTCACGCTTTTGTCACGAAAAAGCTATCTCGCGCTGCGGTCGATGCCTGAATATCACCGATTTTTGCGTGGTTTGATTTCGTGGATTGGATTCAAGAGATCGCTGGTCCCTTATACCGCCCCGCCCCGGCCGGCGGGGGAATCAAAGTATTCCATGGTCAAAATGTACCGGCTGGCGATTGAAGGGGTGATGTCATTTTCCGCGGCACCGCTGAAACTGGCGACAAAAATCGGCTTTATCATTGCATTAATGGGGTTTTGTTATCTTGCGTGGATTTTAGGGCGGTTTTTTATTCTTAAAGACCTGGTTACCGGCTGGGGGTCGCTGATCTCGGTAACGCTGATTCTCGGGGGGTTTCAACTGTTTTTTATCGGTCTGATCGGCCAGTACCTGGCGAAAGTGTTTGAGCAGTCCAAAGATCGGCCTGTGTATCTTTTCAAGCAGACGCCGGAAGAATTGGATTGATTCTTACTGGTTTTTTCTTTTCTTTTCTTTTTAAGCCGGTAGTCGTTTTTTCACGATAATCAAGGATAGAATCCCTTTTTTACAGGACTTAATGCAATGAAAAAGCCTCAGTATATTGTGATGTATCTCCTTGCGGGTGCAGTACTTATCCTCGCAGCGGGGGCGGCGGTTCGCTCGAACCCGGTCGGTACGTACCAGATGGTCATTGGCCCGGATTTCTACCCGGATATCGAGGGATACAATACGTGTCCGTATGTACTGAATACGAGAACCGGGGAGGTTTGGTCGGTTAAGCTTTACCAGGATGAACTGAACCAGCGCGGGGGGTATTCGTGGCATTGTTTCGGCTCTCCGGAATCAGAGCCCGGATACCTGGGTACGTTTGGGCAGATGAATGTCGGGCAGTTTTCAGCGTACATGGAAAACACGAAAATTTACCTCCGGAAAGTCGGGGTTGGGCAATTTCCCGAAGAAAATGGGAAGAAGGATTAAACGATCCGCATTGTCCGGCTTGCATGTACGGCGCTATTTTTGTGCAATTCAAACGCTTGTTTCAAGAGCGCTTGAATATTTCAAACAAATGTATGAATTTTTCATACAAGTGTTTCATACAAATGTTTAATACATTTGTATGAATTTTGGGCCTTCGATACAATATTGTTGTCTCTTTTTGCAATCCTACATCATTGTAGAATGAAATCGTACAAGTGTACGATTTTTTCTTTCGGAATTTCGGCACTACCTGGCGGCTCAAGAGTGCATGGAGATTTTAGCGTTATTGGTAGTTGTACTGTGTAATTTTTAAAGTTTTATAAGTCATTTATACGACTAACTTTC
>CAYVUI010000179.1:0-5222 GCA_964454745.1 uncultured Pirellulales bacterium
GTCTGGGTAATCAAGCTGCAATTTTTGATAAGGAAATCGAGATGATCATAGTCACAGGCGGTGCGGGTTTTATCGGGTCGGCCCTGGTTGCGGAGCTGAACCGCCGGGGGAAGGATCACATCCTGATTGTGGACATTCTGGGTTCAGATGAGCGGTGGAAGAATCTTCGCCGGCTGCGGTACAGCGATTATGTCGAGGCGGACGACTTTTTCGAGATGCTGGCCCAGGGCGAGATTGATTTCTCGGTCGAGGCGGTTTTTCACCTTGGGGCCTGCTCGGATACGACCGAGACGAACTGCTCGTACCTGGTCAAGAACAACTACGACTGCTCGAAGATGCTGGCCAACTGGGCGGTGACCAACGAGATCCGGTTTATTTACGCTTCTTCGGCGGCGACGTACGGGGGCGGCGAGAATGGATTTCTGGACAGCGAGAGCAAACTCAATGAGCTGATCCCGCTTAATATGTACGGGTATTCCAAGCACATGTTTGACCTGTGGGCCCATAAGGCGGGGCTGCTTTCGTCGATCGCGGGGCTCAAGTACTTCAATGTTTTCGGGCCCAACGAGTACCACAAGGGCGATATGCGTTCGTTCGTGCACAAGGCGTATTACCAGATTTTGGAGACCTCGAAGGTGCGGCTCTTTGAGTCGGAACATGACGACTACGAGCACGGCGGGCAGATGCGGGACTTTTTATACGTCCGCGACGCGGTGGATATGACGCTGCACTTTTTTGAGAACCCCTCGCTTGGCGGGCTGTATAACGTGGGCACCGGCGAGGCGCGGACGTGGCTGGACCTGGCCACGGCGGTCTTTACGGCGATGGGCAAGGATCCGGATATCGAGTTTGTCGCGATGCCCGAGCATTTGAAGGGCAAGTACCAGTACTTCACGCAGGCGGATATCAGCAAGCTCCGCAAGGCGGGCTATGACAAGGAAACGACGTCGCTGGAAGAGGCGATCTCGGAATATGTACGGAAATACCTCAATAAAAATGAGTACTTAGGCAGTGAAAAAAGGAAGAAAAAATGAATTTATCACGCAGACAGTTTTTGACAGTTGTTGGCGGCGCGGCTTTGCTGCCGGGCGTTACTTTTGGAATGGGGAAAAATCCGGCGGCCAAAAGGCGGCCCAACGTGGTTGTGCTGTTTATCGATGACCTGGGTTACGGGGACGTGGGAACCTACGGGTGCCCGGACATCCCGACGCCCAATATCGACAGCCTGGCCAAGGACGGGACCAAGTGCATGAACGGCTATACGATCTGCCCGGTGTGCAGCCCGAGCCGCACGGCACTGATCACGGGCATGTATCCCCAGCGGTTCGGCGTCAATGGCAATACGGACCGCGGCGCGCCGATCCCCGAGGACCATCCGACCATAGCGGAATTTATGCGGGACGCCGGTTATGTAACGGGTATGGTCGGTCGGTGGGATATCGGCAGCCAGGAGCAGGGCCCGCTCAACCAGGGATTCATGGAAGTTGCGCGGCGGTCGATGATCGACAACGATCATCCTTTGCGTGTACGGCCCAACGGCCCGACGTATTACCAGGAGGACGAGGTCTACTGGACGGACCGGCAGGGCGAACAAATGGTCGATTTTGTCACCCGGCACAAGGACGAAGAGTTCTTCCTGTATTTTGCGCCGCTGGCGATTCACTTCCCGGTGGAGGAAGCGCCGCAGAAGTACCTGGACCGGGTGCCTGAAAATATTATCGATTACAAGAAACGGCGATACCTGGCAGCGACGCTGATCGCGGCCGATGACGCGGTGGGCAAGGTGATCGACGCGATTGAGCAGCTCGGGCTTGCGGAGGATACACTGATCCTGTTTACCGGGGATAACGGCGGCTGGGACCCGGACGGGGCGCGGCATGCACCGTTTCGCCAGGGCAAGGCGACCGAGTGGGAAGGCGCGGTGCATGAGCCGTACATGGTCCGCTGGGACGGCAAGGTGCCGGCGGGCAAGACGTATGACGGGCTGGTCTCGACACTTGATTTTTACGCGACCGCGGCGGCCGTGGCCGAGAGGCCGCTTCCTGAGCGGTGCGAGGGTGTGAATATTCTGCCGTATCTGCAGGGGCTGAAAAGCGGCCAGCCGCATGATGTGCTGTACTGGCGGTGGCTGGAGAAAAGCGTGCGATCGGTGCATGCGGTTCGGCACGAAAACTGGCGGCTGATGCGAAAGACGGAGGAAGATCCGTGGAGCTTGTATGATATTGTGGCTGATCCGGGCGAGACGACGGACCTGGCGGACGAGAAGCCCGAGGTCGTGAAAAAGCTGGCCGGGATGTACGAAAAATGGGCGTCCGAGTTGCCGGGGCCGTCGGGGATGGACCGGGGCATAGGCGGACACTGTCCGCGCGGGATCGGTTGGGCAACGCCGGAGAATCCGTAAGGTAGAATGCGATGCCGTTTACGCCGTATCATTTTGGGCCCAGCGGATTCGTGGGGCTGGTGTTTCGCAAGTGGATCGATGTTCCGGTTTTCGTGCTGGCCAACGTGGTGATTGATTTCGAGGTGCTGGCGATCAGTGCTATGGGGTATCGCTGGCCGTATCACCGCTACATGCACACGATGCTGATCGGGGCGCTTGTCGGAGCGGTTTTCGGCGCGGCGGCGTGGTATCTGCGGGGCGTATTCAAATGGGGCCAGGAGCTGTTCGGCGTCCCGTACCGGACAAACCGGGTCAAAATGGTCGCCTCCGGTGCGATGGGCGCGGCCTTTCATGTCCTGGTCGACGGGGTGTACCATTTTGATGTGATGGCGTTTTGGCCGTGGAAGCACCGGCCGGCGACGCCGCTGTTCGGGCTGGTTTCGGGCGTGCAGGTGAAGTATTTCTGTGTATTGTTCTGGTTCCTGGCGATTTTAGCCTGGGGGCTGATCTTGATGAAAAAGCACGCCCGGCCGGAAGATTCACAACTCGATTCGATCCAGGCTGCTCCAGAGGGTTGAAATCTGTAGATTTGGGCGTATAATAACCTGTCTATGCATTTTTTGAACTGATTTTAACCGATCCGCCGGATTTGGGCGGAGAAATGGAGAGTTTCGACATCATGGACCTGACAGGGCAGCTTGACATTTTAAAACGCGGGGCCGTGGAAATTTTTTCGGTGGAGGACCTGGCCCAGCGTCTCAAGGATTCTGACGGCAAGGGCAGGCCGCTTCGCGTGAAGCTGGGCATGGACCCGACCGCGCCGGATATTCACCTGGGCCATACGGTCGTGATGCGCAAGATGCGGCAGTTCCAGGACCTCGGCCACAAGGCGGTGCTGATCATTGGCGATTATACCGCGCGGATCGGCGACCCGACGGGGCAGAACACGACAAGGCCGATGCTCGAACCCGAGCAGATCGAGAAGAACGCGAAGACCTACATCGACCAGGCGGGCAAGATTTTGGATACCGCCGAGGATAAGCTGGAGGTTCGGTACAATTCCGAGTGGCTGGCGAAGATGGCCCTGGCCGATACGATCAAGCTGACCGCGTCGATGACGGTAGCGCGGATGCTTGAGCGCGACACGTTTGATATCCGGCACAAGAAGGGCGACCCGATCGGGATTCACGAGTTTTTGTATCCGCTGATGCAGGGGTATGACTCGGTGATGATCGAGGCGGATGTGGAGCTGGGCGGCACGGACCAGACGTTTAATAACCTCGTCGGACGCGACCTCCAGCGGCAAGAGGGCCAGCCGCCGCAGATCGTGATGACGATGCCGATCCTGGTCGGGCTTGACGGCGTGCAGAAGATGAGTAAGTCAAAGGGCAATTACATCGGTGTGACCGATGAGCCCAATGATATGTTCGGCAAGGTGATGAGTATACCTGATGAGCTGATGGAGAATTACTTTACGCTGCTGACGGATTTGCCGATGGACAAAGTCGCTGAGCTGATTGACCCGGCGAAGACGCACCCCAAGGAATCGAAGGTGGCTCTCGGTAAGATGATCGTGGAGCAGTTTTATGACGCCCCGGCAGCGGAAGCGGCGCACCAGGCGTTTGAGAAGGTGTTCGCCCAGAAGGAGCTGCCCGATGATATCCCCGAGGTGGTAATTGCCTCCGAGCCGGTCGCGGCGGCGAAGCTTTTGGTGCACTGCAGGCTGGTTGGTTCCGGCGGCGAGGCCAAGCGGATGATCAAGCAGTCGGCGGTGTCGATCAACGAGGAGAAAGTGGGCGATCCGAACTTGATGGTGACGCCCGAGGGCGGGATGGTCGTGCGGGTTGGCAAACGGAAATTCGCTCAGTTAAGGATTGAATCATGAAGCTGCCGGTCGTGGAAAATGCGGAAAAATATGTCGGGCTGTACGTGGTGCACTTTGGCGATTCGACGAGTGTGGGCTTTACGGCCGATGAGGTTGCGGAGATTTTGGAAAGCGAGAAGTACCGGGATGTGCAGGTGTATAAGATTCACCGGGCCAGTGCGGACGGGACGATGGAGCTAAAGGGCGTGGCGCGAAGTACGTTCCAGCTTGAGATGGGGATGCTGTTTTACGCGAAGGATATGGAGGCTGCGCGGGCGGATTACCTGCGGCTGGTTTCGCTGGCGGTGGTCTCGTCGCCGCCGGGGCGGGCAAAGGTGCAGCTTGCCGAGGCCGACGGACGCGCGGTGACGGCCCTGATCTACCCGGCGGAATATGACGATGAGTTCAGCGCGTGGCTTTCGGCGAATCAGTACACTACTGCCGGCAAGGTCGAGGGCGGTGTGTCGGCGGTGTCGGGCTATTATCGGTGCGAGCCGGAGGTGGTCGAACGCCACCAGTTGATGCCGCATGAGGCGAATCCTTCCCGGACGGGAGTGGAGCTCATGACGAACCTGAAACAGGCGGTGCAGAGGTAAACGATGCGAAGGCGCGGCAAAAAGGCGGCGGGCCTGGGCCTGCTGATGGGGGTGATGCTGACGCGGTTTACGCGAAAGCAGCGAAAGGTGGATGCAAGCGATTTGCGGGAGATGGAGTTTTCAAGCTCTACGCGGCGGATGGGGGTGACGTTTCCCGATTCACTGCGGGACAGGTACCGCAGGCGATGGGTGAGGAAGGTGAGGTAATTCTCTGTCTTTGTTTGATAAGAGGAATCTGCCGCGCCCACCGTCAACGATTACAAACCTCCAAATGTTTTCGTTACCCCAACCGCATTCAATATCCGTTACCATATTTTCGCGTTCTAATGACCAATGGCGTATGCAGCCCACCCTGCGAAAATTGTATCCATAAATTTCCTTT
>CAYVUI010000180.1:0-4978 GCA_964454745.1 uncultured Pirellulales bacterium
TCTTCTGTAACGGGGCTGCACTCGTTCATTGCAACGAGATAGCCGTCGCAGTTTTTGGGTGATAAGGCCTTGGAGTCTTTTTCTTCCAATTATGTCTTGTAAAAAGGTCCCAGATATAATCGTCTGATACATTATGCCCTATTCGCTCTTCGACATCTGATTTAACATCCAAATACGTAAGAACAAGTCCCTTTGAAGCTTTTGAACTTATCGTTTGCAACAGTTCCTTCTCTTCTTCAAAAGAAAGGTAGGAACTGTTTTTTCTACGCCCTCCCCATTTTCTTGTCTTTATCCAGTCCGGACCATTTTTATTGTAATTTTCAATTGTCCTATAGATTTTACTATTTGTTATCCCAAGTATTTCAGCTATAGTTCCAGCTGATTTACCGGGGTTTAAAGACACTGAATAAATGATTTGCCAATACATCCATTTGTGATACTCTTTTTGAGCTTTGAGTTCCTGTTTAATTTCTTTGGTGCTAAGATGATTTTCTAATTTTAAAATTCGCATAATAGTTTATTTGTAATATACGAATATTTTATATATCTTGCAAGCGGTTTTGTATAAGAACCCCGGGCTTCTGCCTGTCCGGAGAAAAATATCTTTCATATTTTCAGTTGGTATTGCAATTTTCATTGTTTTATTTCACAGATTCATTGTTGAAAAGCGGGCGTCTCTTATTGCGTCGATAGCTTTTCCGGGACTTTTTGCATCACCGATAACTTCAAAATCATCCTTTCCCTGAAGTTTTTCCGCTAAGTCTTTACGGCTTTTCATCCCAACAGCTATGACAATCTGATCAATATCTTCGATTTTTGTTTCATGGCTGCCTTCCAGAAAGCAGGTTTTATCTTCAATTCTGCTCACTTTGGTATTCAGCAAAATTTTAACTCCTTTTTCCTTCAACTTCTTCATAGTGAGTTTTTTTTCTATCATCTCCATACCCCGCGCCGCTTCATCAAGCATCTCAACTACAGTTGCTTTATTGTCATTATCTACGAGCATACTTGCTGTTTCTATGCCGATAAGTCCACCGCCGATTACAAGAAAATTTTTTCCATGCGGTATATTATGAGGCTGAAGAACTTCCGCCCAGTAATAATCCTTCAATCCTTCAATAGGTGGTATAGCGGGAACGGCGCCTGTGGCTAAGAAAACTTTATCGTAACCGCCGTTCAGAAGTGTTTCCTCATTTGCTTCCTTTTTTAATATGCGGATATCAGTATTGCTAAATTCCTGTTTGTAATAATCGACTATCAGCTTCAACGAATCTTTCTTAGGTGGAAGATGAGCCAGATTGAACTGTCCGCCTAGTTCGTCCATTTCGTATAGGTCAACCGAATGTCCTCTTTTGTATAATGTCAATGCCGCTTCCATGCCGGCAAGACCGCCCCCGACAACTGCAATATTCAAGGGGGAAGCCGTTTTGCCCGGATAATGAGTTTCGCTGCCCAGTTCAGGATTGACAACACACTGCAGTCCTTTGCCCGACTTAACCCCGCCGAGGCAACCGTCAGAGCAAGCCATACAGGGACGAGGAGAACCCTTAACCTTTCCGAGGTATTTACCGACAAAATCCGGATCGGCTAAAAGCGCTCTTCCAATAGCCAAGAAGTCCGAAGAAAATTCTTTCTTCAGCTTGTTTATATCTTCGAATCTATTAATCTTACCGACAAAGATAACAGGTATATTCAAATGTTTTTTAATTTCCGCAGCAGCCTGCCATGATTTTCCCTTCGGTACGAACATATGCTGGAAAAACCATGGAGGAGATGAGCAGATTGTCCCCAGAGAAACATGCACTGCTGATGCTCCCTTTTTCTCAAGAAGCATCGCTAAGCGAATCATTTCGCTTGTATTCAATCCTCCGGGTATCATTTCCTCGGCACTTATCCTGGCAATTATCGGAAGATTAACGGCATTAATAACGGCACAGAAAACTCTCACTGGAAACTTAATCCTGTTTTCAAAACTGCCTCCGTATTCATCCTTTCTGTCATTCACAGCAGGCGATAGAAATTGTGATAGCAGATAGCCGTGCCCGAACTGAAGCTCAACAGCATCAAAGCCGGCTTTTTCAGCTCTTTTCGCAGCCGCTGTAAAAAGACTGACAGCATCGTCCATGTCATTTCCATCCATGCGCTCAGGCTTGGCGCCGC
This sequence comes from uncultured Pirellulales bacterium, assembly GCA_964454745.1. Classification (GTDB taxonomy): domain Bacteria; phylum Planctomycetota; class Phycisphaerae; order Sedimentisphaerales; family Anaerohalosphaeraceae; genus CAYVUI01. The sequence continues at coordinate 2,161 of CAYVUI010000180.1, forward strand.
CGTTTTCACATGCTTTATCTGTTGATGAATAAAATACATTCCCGGGAATTTTCGGATTAGCCATTCTGCCCGGATGGTTCAGATGAGCAACTGCCTTTGTTTCGTACTTGTGTATTTCCGAAACGAGCCTGCTTAGTCCTTCTATTTTATCGTCGGCGTCAATGCATATCTGAGCAGGAAGCTCGCGCACAGACCTGTCTATACAGAGAGGTTCCGGCGTTACAGCTCCTAAGTATTCAGACCTTCTTTTATAAAAATTGATGAACTTATCCGTAACAAACCCTTCTTTATCGCAATAGCCCGTTTTTATGGGAGGCATTAAAAATTGATTTTTCATTTGCAGCATGGCGTATCCTGTATTATTTGGAAAAAAGTTAAGACTTTCCATATCTTTTATGACATGGAAAGTCCTTATTTATTATTTAGTCAATTCTTGTAAATGCAAGGTCTTTGCATTTCCAGCAAGCTTGTTCATCCAGCGGCTTATTTGGGTCTATAGGTTTATCGCAAAGATACATACATCCGTCTTCGCTGATGTAAACTTCCATCGGTCTTGCCGGTTTGTGCAATACGCCGCTTCCGTATTTGGGTTTTGTTTCTGCTGTTTCCATTGTTCTCTCCATTAATAAATGAAACAAAAGTGATTAAATGAATACATTATATGTTTATCTGGCGTGCTCCGGTAGGTTCTTCACCGAGAAGATCCTCCATGAGCTGATTGAAATTCGTTTTTGCAGTTTCTGTAAATACACCCGTTCTTCCGACAACAACGATACTATACTTGCCGCCCCAGACTGCCCAGCCCATAAGCGGCTTCCAGTTCATATCGTTTCTTTCGGAAAATTCATCTATCTGCTTTTCAAAATATTTATTGTTGTTTGCAGCCATCTTGGCAGTCATGCGCTCCATTACCTCAGACATCTGTCCTTCTTTGCGAATCACATTTCCTTTTTGGTCAAATTGACCCGCGGCAATCACACCGTTAATTTTCATCAGATTGTCTAATCCTATCATGTTAACACTCCTGTGAAATTGTTATTAAAAATTGCCTTTATAAATATTATTTCAAAAGGAGTGCCAATATAGTTTCACTTGCTTATAAATTATTCAATATAAAAACTGAAATTATTATATTATCAATAGTATTATCGTCTTACACTTAGCGAATTATGATTTTATTTGTATGATTAATTTTAAAATGATTAATATTAATTATTGATAAAATAGAAATTATTGCATATCTGCAATATGGCAAGACTATAATATTGCATAATTGCAATAATACGGGGCTTGAGTTTTATTAATAACTATTTCGAGTTTTTACTTAGGCGCTTTCAGCCCCAGCTTTTTAATTTTACGGTAAAGAGTGGATGGATTAATGTCCAGCTCGCGAGCAGTGTCAGTTCGGTTCCAATTATTACGTTTCAGGGCGGCTATCAGAAAAATTGCTTCCATTTCACGCATGTTTGAGGCAATTTCGACTGCGGGTACGGATTTGGTTTTATTGAGAGAATCGGGGAGACTTTCAGGTTTTATTACCCCGCCGGGACTAAGCACAAAAGCATGTTCTATTATATTTTCAAGCTCGCGGACATTGCCGGGATAATCATGCGCCATTATTATCTGCATAGCGGGAGGGCTAAAGCCGGCTATATTTTTTTGGTTAAGATTATTGAATTTTGCAAGAAAATGATCTGCAAGAAGCGGTATATCCTCCTTGCGCTCCCGCAGAGAAGGCACTTTTATTTTGATGACGTTTATCCTGTAATAAAAATCCTTTCTGAAATTGCCTTCATTAACCATCTGGGAGATGTTTTTATTTGTGGCGGCTATGATTCTTGCATTGCTTTTTTCAGGTTGTGTGCTGCCTAATGGATAATAGGAATGCTCCTGCAGAGTACGGAGAAGCTTGACCTGCAGCATCGGGGAAACTTCGCCTATCTCGTCGAGAAAGAGCGTCCCGTTGTTTGCTGCAGCGAAAAGCCCTTTTTTGTCGGTTTTTGCATCTGTAAAGGCGCCTTTTTTATAGCCGAACAGCTCCGATTCGAGCAGATTATCGGGCAGCGCAGCGCAGTTAACAGCTACCAGAGGATACTTCTTTCTGGAACTAAGGCTATAAATCCCTTTGGCTATTAATTCTTTCCCCGTGCCGCTTTCACCCTCTATTAAAACAGTAGAGTCGCTTTGTGACACGATTTTCATCAAATGAAAAATTTCCTGCATGGGTTTACTTCTGCCGATAATGTCTTCAAACGAATAGCTCTTCTCCAGTTCTTTGCGCAGAGTTTCAACTAGGCTCAGATCGCGGAATGTTTCTACACAGCCGATGACATTGTTCTCTTTATCACGAAGGATGGAAGTCGAAATGCTGACCGGTGTTTTTTTCTGCTTAAAATTTGTAAGGCATACCGATTTATTAATTATAGGGCTGCCTGTCTGCAAAGTCTTCTGTAAGGGACAGTTTGTATCGCAGATATTTGTTTCCATCACTTCACGGCAGATTTTTCCTTTTGCTTCCTTAAGGTCAATACCGATAATTCTTTCGGCAGCCTTGTTCATAAAACTGATTCGGAAATCATTATCGACGGTTACAACACCGTCGGAAATGCTGTTTATTATTCCCAGTAGCTCTTCATTTGTCATATTGCATTTCTGCATTGTCGATAAAACTGCTAATGAACAAATATAAAAAGAAATATTAACTTAAAACAGATTTCAGATAAAATATTAAATAATAATTGAAATATTTTTAATATGCCTTAAAGCCCTCATATTTCAATTCCTTCTTTTTCCGCCTGATATTTCGTATTTTTGTGAA
>CAYVUI010000181.1:0-4941 GCA_964454745.1 uncultured Pirellulales bacterium
TGAAACTAAAACCCAACAAATTAGATCAATTAGATTAATTAGATGACAAAAAAATCATCCGATGATTATCATCTAATTAAACGAATTAAAAACACCCAAATCAGCAACTTACGAAAATCAGCCCTAACCCGCCCTAAACCCTAAACTTAATCTTCAACGCTTGACCATTTATTAGAAAAAAATAATGCCAACCAACTCCACAAAAAGTATTGACAAGCTGCTTGAATTAGGCGAAGGACAGTATATCGAATTCAAAGAAGTATTCGATAAAAGCATGCAAAAGGAAATTGTTGCTTTTGCCAATGCATCCGGGGGTGCTATTTATCTTGGAATTTCAGATACAGGAAAGTTGAAAGGGATTGAAATCACAAACAGGTTAAAATCTCAAATTCAGGACATTGCTTACAATTGTGATCCGTCTATTATTATTAATATAATTGATATTGGTAATATTTTAGAAATTGAAGTTGCTGAAGGTAAAAACAAACCTTATTCCTGCTCCAATGGATTCTTCATGCGTATGGGAGCTAACTCCCAGAAAATGAAGAGAAATGAGATTTTAGCTCTTGCTATAAAATCCGGAAAAGTCAGATATGACGAACAGATTTGCATTAACTTTGACTGGAAAGATTTTGATGATGAAAAATTTACATATTACCTAAAACTGGCCGGAATTTCTTTTAATCTGCCCAAAGAAGAAATCTTGCGTAACCTTCGGGTTTTGACAGATGAGGGTATGACAAACGCCGGTGTGTTATATTTTGCCAAACAGCCTTACAAATATATTATCAGCTCGAAAATCAGGTGTATTCATTTCAATGATGATATTCGTGTTGATATACTCGATAAAAAAGAAGTTGATCGTGGAATTATTGGTAATATTGAATTTGCAGTTGCCTATTTGAAGGAACGTGTTCCGGTTCGATATGAGATCAAAGATATTAGGCGCAATGAATTTCCGGAATATCCGGTCGAAGCATATCGGGAAGCGATTGTTAATGCCATTATTCATTTCGATTATTTTCTTGGTGATACTATTGCGATCGAGAAATTGAAAAGCAATATCATCATAAATAATAAAGGAGAGCTTCTTTTTCCTGAAAGTGAATTTGGTAAAAAGAGCGAGGCCAGAAATCGTTTACTTGTTGATTTACTCGCAAGAACAGATTTTATGGAAAAAGCTGGCACGGGTATCAAGCGTGTTACCACTGCGTGCAATGAAAACGGAAATAAAGTTCATTTCGAGTTCTCGGATTCGTTTTGGATTACTTTTGAATCCAATCATAAAAGTGATAGTGAGAAAAATGTTACTGAAAATGTTACTGAAAATGTTACTGAAAATGTTACTGAAAATGTCACTGAAAATGTCACTGAAAATGTCACTGAAAACAGACATATTTTAATCCTCCGTCAAATAAAGGTAAATAATAAAATAACTATTGACCAACTGGCAGAGGCGTTTAATATCACCAGGCGAACAATAATGCGCGATATTGAGAAACTTAAAGAAAAAGGCATACTCAAACGTATCGGCCCAGCAAAAGGTGGCCACTGGGAAGTAATTGATTGAGAAGGATGAGAAAGTTTAGGGAGTTGAAAAGTTGAAAAGTTTAGGAGGTTGAGAAGTTGAAAAGTTTAATTTCAACCCTTCAACTATTCAACCCATCAACCCATCAACCCATCAACCCATCAACCCATATCAATAATCACAAATACTAAAAAAATGTACACTTTCGCTTTTGAAAACCTAACTGTTTGGCAGAATACCAGGAAACTGGTAAAAGATATTTATAAAATCACCAGATTATTTCCTGAAGATGAAAAATTTGGGCTGGTATCTCAGATGAGAAGAGCCATAATTTCAGTAAGTTCAAATCTTGCTGAAGGCTCTTCAAGAAACACAAAAAAAGATCAGGCGAACTTTTATACGATGGCCTACAGCAGCCTAATGGAGGTATTGAGTCAGGTAATTTTATCATGGGACTTAGAGTTCATCACTGAAAAACAATACATTGAGCTTAGAAATCCGCTGGAAGAGATAAGTAAGCAGCTCAATGCTCTACGAAAAGCTGCACTAAGTCATAATCATTAAACGCTTAAACCCTTCAACCATTCAACTTTTCAACCATTCAACTATTCAACCATTCAACCCTTCAACCATTCAACAAAACATGAAGAAACTCAAAGTACTCACCGTAGTCGGCACCCGCCCCGAAATCATCAGATTAAGCAGGGTAATGGCCAAACTCGACGAATCCGAAGCCATTGACCACATCACCGTCCACACCGGCCAGAATTATGATTATGAATTGAATGAAATTTTCTACGAAGATTTAGGCATCCGCAAGCCCGACCACTTCCTGGAGGCGGCCGGCGCGAACGCCACGGGGACCATCGGCCAGGTCATCATAAAGATAGACCCCATCCTGGAGAAGGAGCAGCCGGATGCATTTCTGGTACTGGGTGACACCAACAGTTGCCTCTGTGCCATACCGGCGAAGAAGCGCCACATCCCCATTTTCCATATGGAAGCCGGCAACCGTTGCTTCGACCAGCGGGTACCTGAAGAAACCAATAGAAAAATTGTAGATCATATTTCTGATATCAATTTGACTTATTCCTCCATTGCAAGAGAATATCTTTTAAGAGAAGGCATTCCTGCCGACCGCATCATCAAGACCGGCAGTCCGATGTATGAGGTACTGAATTACTACATGCCAAAGATTGAGGCATCAGATGTTTTAAAGCGTTTAAACCTTGAAAAAGACAAATACTTTGTCGTCTCCGCCCACCGCGAAGAAAACATCAACAACGAAAGGAACTTCAACGGCTTACTCGAATCATTGAATCTCATCGCTGAAAAATATCAATACCCAATAATCGTCTCCACCCACCCCCGCACCCGCAAAAAACTCGAAGAAAGAGTTACACAGAGTAACACAACTTGTCCCGCCTTGGCGGGAGAGGAAAGCACAGAGTCACACAGAGAAGAACAAACTCTGTGGAACTCAGTGCATTCCTCTGTGAAACTCAGTGAAACAAAATTCAACCCATTGATTCAATTTTTAAAGCCTCTCGGATTTACCGACTACAATGCACTTCAAATAAATGCATACGCTGTACTATCAGACTCTGGAACAATTAGCGAAGAATCCTCCATTATGAACTTCCGCGCCCTCAACATCCGCGAAGCCCACGAACGCCCCGAAGCCATGGAAGAAGCATCCGTAATGATGGTGGGATTAAACCCGGAAAGAATACTGCAGGGCTTGGTGCAGTTGCAATATCAACGAACAGGAACCGACCCTAAACCTCTAAACCCTAAACCCCTAAACCAAATAAACCCTAAACCCCTCAACTTCTAAACGAAACTTCAGGTTAGTGGGAGACTACTCCATGCCAAACGTATCCGACAAAGTAGTGAAAGTTATAATCGGTTATGTTGATTACATCAAAAGGACTGTTTGGAATGAAGAATAGAACGCAGATGACACAGATTAGACGGATTTACACAGATAAAAATCCGTGTAAACCTTTACTGAGCTTATCGAAGCATCTGTGTTCCATTAATATAAAACTTCTAATCGATTCAATAAATTAATCAATGTTACCTAAAAAAGAAACCGATAGCATTGAATACAAAACAGCATTTAATGAAAATGTTATTGAAACCCTTGTTGCTTTTTCAAATACAAAGGGAGGAACTGTATACATTGGCATAGCCGACAATTCTGATATTTTAGGGGTAACAATTGGTAAGGAGTCTTTAGCTAAATGGGTTAATGAAGTTAAAGTTAAAACCATTCCGCAGATAATCCCCGATATAGAAACATTAAATGTTAAAGGAAAGACCATTGTTTTGCTTAGTGTAAATGAATATCCGGTTAAGCCGGTAAGTACAAGAGGGAGATATTTTAAACGGGTAGGTAGTTCAAACCATTTATTATCGGTGTCTGAAGTTGTTGATCTTCATCTTCAGTCTTTGAATTCAAGTTGGGATGCTTTCCCTGACCCTGTTCATTCCATAGATGATATCTCAATGGAAAAGGTGCAGCAATCAATTAATATGATGATCAGAAATCGTATTACGATAATTGAGGATCCTTTATCTTTTCTTGTCAAAAACAATCTCATCAGGGAAAGTAAACTGACCAATGCCTCTTATTTGTTATTTAAGAAAAAGGAATCAGTTGATACTGCTATTGAGCTTGGTCGGTTTCAAAATGAGATCACTATTAAAGATTCCCTGAGAACAAAATCTGATGTTATTAAGCAAATTGATCAGGTTATTGAATTTGTGAAAAAGCACATCAATAAAGAAATCATAATTACAGATAAACCGCACAATATTCAAAAATGGCAATATCCTATTGAAGCCATAAGGGAAATTGTTATTAACATGATCGTTCATCGCGATTATCATTTACCTTCCGATTCGATTGTAAAAATATTTGACAACAAAATTGAATTTTACAATCCTGGTCGTTTGCCTGATTCCATTACCGTTCAGGACCTTTTAAATAATACCTACCGTTCCACACCGAGAAACAAGCTGATGGCAGATTTCTTTAAGGATTTGGGACTAATAGAGAAATACGGTTCCGGGATACAAAGGATATTAAATTATTTTGATGATGATAATTTGCCAATGCCTGAATTTCAGAATATTTCTGATGGTTTTATGGTTACTGTTTATTCAGGCCCATTTTCTAAGTTGGGTAAAAAGTTGGGTGATAGGTTGGGTGATAGGTTGGGTGATAATCAACTCTTAATTCTTGAAACAATAAATAATAAACCAACTATTAGTTTGTCAAAATTAAGTAAGATTATTGGTATAAGTCAAACAGCTATTGAGAAAAATATATCTAAATTAAAAGAAATTGGTATCCTTAAACGCATCGGCCCCGCCAAAGGAGGGCATTGGGAAGTAGTTGATGAATG
>CAYVUI010000182.1:0-4924 GCA_964454745.1 uncultured Pirellulales bacterium
CCTTGGGATGGTATTTCAGTATGCTGAAAAAAACATTGTTCAGAGGGAACGTTTTAGTCACCCAGTAGCAGAGCAGCTAAATGATAAACTGTTAAAAATTAAACTTGAGAACAATGAGTATCCCTGTGAAACAAATGTACGCCTTTCGTACCGAAAAAAAACATCACGTGGTTTTTTAATGAGAGGCGTTGATGACTATTTTAATATTATTATCAATGTTGGTGATGTAGATGTCAATGATGTGTGGGAAAATACGGAGCCAAGGACTAAGGATGTAAAGACAGAAAAAAAACGTATTTCTGTAATAACTATAGATATACAAATTGTGTTTGATCCAAGAAGAAAAATGAGTGAAAAGGCGTTTGATGCTCATTGGGAGGAAAGTGCTAAATCTATCCGAAGCACACAGGCAATATTGGAGGGTGTTGGCTTTGGCAAAGATTAAGAAGAAAAAAAACAATTCTGCCCAAAAATCACATGTACAAAAGACACGTTCCGAATTTGAAGAATACATAACTAAGGTAAGATCAAACAGCCCTACAGGCTCTACAGATGGAAGTGAAAAACAGAGTGATTTGAGCTTAGGCCATACTGTTATATCAGGGCAAGAAGATATTGCTCCGAGTGAACGAAGACGTGTACCACTACCTCAGGACGAGAAACCATCGTTTTGGAAAATCATCGGTTGGATAGCTGCTACAATTACAGTTATTGGAGTTATTGTAGGATTTACCAGATGGATTACTATACTTGAAGTAAAAATTGATAGTAATGCTAATATTATTTCAAAAATAGATAATGACATTGATGGATTTAACATTACGGAGATGAGTGTCAAGGAGAGATTGATTAAACTTGAAGAATGGAGAGATAGTTTTTCTGATCGTATAGAAAAAATTGAGATAGATTTGAAAAATGGCACCCCACTGCCTGTGATAAACCAAAGAATTGATATATTAGAAAATGAGATCGAGATGCTAAAAAAATATAATCATGGTGCAAATAATGAATAATATCCCTTCATATTTAGAAGATCGTATTTCACAGATCCCTGCGTTGCAGGTTTTGATGAATCTGGGCTGGGAGTATGTGTGTCCTGAGGAGGTGTATCGTCTTCGGGGCAGTAAGGTGAGTAATGTGCTGCTGGATGAGGTGCTGCTGGATCAGCTTGGCCGGATGAATACGATCCATTTTAAGGGCAGGAATTATTCGTTCAGCAACGTGAATATCAGCAGAGCGATTGAGGCGTTGAAGGTTCCCCTGGTGGATGGGCTGATGAAGACCAATGAGGGGGTGTATGATCTGCTGAGCCTCGGCAAGAGCTTTGAGGAGACGATTGGAGGGGATACGAAGAGTTTTCAGTTGAAATATATCGACTGGGAGAGGCCGGAGAATAATGTGTATCATGTTACGGCGGAGTTTCCTGTGGGGCGGATTTCAGGGACGGGAACGGAATTGACTCGTCGGCCTGATATTGTTCTTTTTGTCAATGGGATTCCTGTGGCGGTGATCGAGTGCAAACGGCCTGATTTGAAGGATCCGGTGGGAGAGGCCGTCAGTCAGCATATCGGCAATCAGCATTCGGGGGAGATTCCGGGGCTGTATGTGTATTCTCAGTTGCTGGTGGCGATGAGCCCGAATGCTGTGAAATATGGTACAACCGGGACGGCAGCGAGATTCTGGTCGGTGTGGAGAGAGAGGAGGGATGTGGAGGATGAGGTTCGGGAATTGGTGAATCGGCCTTTGGGGGCACAGGAGAAGGGGAAGCTGTTTTCAGGGGTGTTTGCCAAAGACAGGGGGTACTTTGATCAGCTGGAGGAGCAGGGAAACAGGGAGGTTCGTGAGCAGGATCGGGCATTGTATTGCCTTTGCGTGCAGGAGAGGCTGCTGGAATTGCTGCGGCAGTTTGTTGTGTTTGATGCTGGGGTGAAGAAGATTGCTCGATATCAGCAGTATTTTTCGGTGAAGAATACGATTGAGAGGGTTCGGGATTTTGATCATAAGTCTCGTCGGCAAGGGGGTGTGGTTTGGCATACCCAGGGATCGGGTAAGTCGATTACGATGGTGATGCTGGCCAAGGCTTTGGCACTGGAGGGATCGATTCGGAATCCGAGGATTGTGATTGTAACGGATAGAGTGGACCTGGATGAGCAGATTCATGAGACGTTTTTGCATTGCGGGAAGGATCCGCAGAAGGCGAATACGGGCCGGCACTTGATTGAGTTGATCGAGGGGCAAAAGGAGGCAATTATTACGACGGTGCTGGATAAGTTTGATTCGGCATTGAATACGAAGACGTTTCGAGATGAGGGGACGGAGATATTTGTGCTGGTGGATGAGAGCCATCGGAGCCAGTATGGATCGATGCATGCCAAGATGAGGAAGGTGTTTCCGAATGCGTGCTATATTGGATTTACGGGGACTCCTCTTTTGCGGAAAGAAAAAAGCACGGCCATGAAATTTGGGGGATTCATCGAGCCGAGATACACGATCGATCAGGCTGTGGAGGATAAGGCAGTGGTTCGGCTGCTGTATGAGGGCAGGCATGCCGTGCAGGAGGTGGATCAGAAGGCGATAGATTCGTGGTTTGAACGGATCTCGAGGGATTTGACCAAGGAGCAGAAGGCGGATCTAAAGAGGAAGTTTTCGAATGCGGACCATTTGAATCGGACGGACCAGAAGATTTATCGAGTTGCGTATGATATCAGTGACCATTTTGCCAAGAACTGGCAGGGGACGGGTTTTAAGGGGCAGTTGGCAGCACCAACGAAAGCAGCAGCATTGAAGTATAAGGAGTATTTGGATGAGTTTGGAATGGTACGTTCGGAGGTGTTGATTTCGGGTCCGGATGTTCGGGAGGATAATGAAGAGGTGGAAGAGGAGTCTAAAAATGAGGTTCGGAAGTTTTGGGATAAGATGATGAGGCGGTTCGGATCGGAGGAGAGGTACAATAAGAATCTGATTAATCAATTCAAGTATGAAGATGAGCCTGAGATTATTATTGTGGTCTCGAAGCTGCTGACTGGATTTGATGCTCCGAGGAATACGGTTTTGTATCTGACTAAGAATCTGAAGGAGCATACACTTTTGCAGGCGATTGCACGGGTGAATCGTTTGTACGAGGGCAAGGACTATGGGTATATCATTGATTATTACGGAGTTTTGGGGGACTTGAACGATGCTCTGACGAATTATCGAGCCCTGGATGGATTTGATGCGGAGGATATTGAGGGGACGATTGTGAATGTCTGGGAGGAGGTGCTTACGTTAAAGCAGAAGCATTCGGCTCTGTGGGATGTGTTCCAGAAGGTACGGAATCGGATGGATACGGAGGAATATGAGCAGGTGCTGGGGGATGAGGAGCTTCGGGACCGGTTCTATAAGCGGCTTTCTCAATATGCTCGAACGTTGAATATTGCTCTCTCGACGGTACGTTTTATTGAAGAAACGGATGAGGGTCAAATCGAAAAATATAAGAGTGATCTGCATTTCTTTCAGAAGCTCAGGGTTTCTGTAAAAAAGAGGTATGCTCAGGAGGTGGATTATAAGGAGTATGAGCCACGTATTCAGAAGTTGATCGACACGTATATCAAAACCGATGAGATTTTGAAGGTGACTCCTCTGGTTGATATTTTCGATAGGGAAAAATTTGAGGAGGAAGTGGATAAGATCGAGAGCACGAGGGCAAAGGCTGAGACCATAGCCAACCGAACCAAGAAGACGATTACCGAGAAATGGGATGAGGATCCTGTTTTTTACAAGAAATTCTCGATTATGCTGGAGGAGACCATTGAGGAATTTATGGCGAGGCGAATCTCGGATGCTCAATATCTTCGTAATGTCACGGAAATTATGGAAGCGGTTCGGAATCGGACGGGGGACGAGCTTCCTGAAAAGCTGCGTGACAGGGAGGTAGCAAAAGCCTTTTATGGGATTGTGCATGAGATCGTCAGCAAGTTTGAGAATCAGTCTGAAGATGCGAAGGGGTTTGCTGCTGATATCGGATTGAAGATTGATGATATTATTCGGGAAAATCTTGTAGTGGATTGGGTCAATAACTCTGATATTCAGAATATGATGCTGAATCGAATTGAGGAATATTTGTATCAGATCAAGGATGAGAATGAGATGGATATAACCTATGAGCAGATTGATGATATTTTGGATAAGTCTCTGGGGGTTGCGATGAAGAGGTATGCAGAATAATGGCTGATATCCACCGGATCCGATACGGCAGCCGTACCATTTCTTTTGAGCTTTCATCTCGACCAAGGAAAACGATGGAAATATCGGTCTATCCGGATCTGTCTGTAAAGGTCAGAGCACCGGAGGAACGAACCCTTGAGGAAATTAAAGAAAAGGTCCACAAACGTGCCTCTTGGATTATGGAGCAGAAATACTTTTTCTCTTTATTCTTACCTCGGCCCCAAAAGAAAAGATATATCAGCGGAGAAACTCATTTATATCTCGGGAAAAAATATCGGCTGAAAATTCAACAATCAGAAATTCAAGGCGTCAAGTTAACTCGTGGCTGCTTGATGGTCTATGTGAAATATCGACAGGATACTGCTCAGGTTCGTTTGCTCATGGAGAGATGGTACCTCGATAAGGCTCAGCAAAGATTCTGCCAAAGACTGGACCGGTGTATGGAAAAGGCTCAAAAATATGGAATTCCAAAGCCTGAATTTTTTATTCGAAAAATGACCCAAAGATGGGGGAGTTGTTCCAAAAATGGCGTTCTGACACTCAATCTGTATTTGATTATGGCGTCCTCATATTGTATAGATTATGTGATTGTTCATGAGCTGTGCCATTTGAAGTACCATAATCATGGCAAGGCTTTTCGTTCAATGATGGATAATCTAATGCCTGATTGGCAGAGAAGAAAGCATGTCTTAGAGAATGTCGATATTTGATCTACAAT
>CAYVUI010000183.1:0-4572 GCA_964454745.1 uncultured Pirellulales bacterium
GCCAAGCTCGGAATTCATTGAAAGACAAACCGAGTTCGCTTGTTTAAGGTCTAGCCATTTGCCTTCTATATACCGGCGTCCACTGCATAAATCTGACTTTTTCTCAAAATTGATATTATTTGCTGAAAGCAAATCTCTTTTAACTAGAACTCTTACACGGTCATCCTCATCTTCAAAGATACCAAAAGACTGCCGGTTAATCTGGTCAGACAAAACCAGAGTGCCCTGTATATCGGGCACTCCGGAGTTACTGCTTAACATAGATACCAGATCACCATCATCACAGCTGTGAAACCATGTGACCAATCTGTCAGAATCCCTGAAGTGGGAGATTAAATGGTCGTAGTCTAGAATAATCATTAAAGGCCTCCATTTACTGAAAATTTAGTGTCTTCTGGCTGCATCCAGAGGCCGGCATCAGGGTCTACATAGCCGGATGGCCTGATACACTTTGAATAAGGGTCTAGCTTAAGACTGTTTTTTATGCTTTGACCTTTAGCAGCATTATCAATAATTCTTCTAAGAATATCCTGTTCAGACATGATAATATCTCCAAATTGTAGACATGATTGAACTATTCACACTATAGTTTTTTAAATAATCATAACGACATCACCTCCTTTAATTTTAGAAAATTAGTTGCAGTAATCATCAATACAACCACCGTTTTTTAAATATGCTTCGTAGAACTCAAGCCACATTTGACCTTTGTTAATAACACTTAAACATGTATGATAAGCATCCCAGTTTCTGGTATGACAAATCTGTACACAACCACCGGGACCATTATCCCATGTATGAAAATCGTGAGAAGTACTTAAATCATTTATAAATCCTGACCCGCGTTTTATAAGCAGGCTAGGACATGTAACAAATAACTTGGGGCGTTCATAAGGGAAATGACTGCCCAGGTTCAAAGTCAACTGATAGCTGTTGTTTCCATAAGCGGTGGTAACCCAGCCGCGAAAGCATGGTTCAAGGTTGTGAGAAATATAAAATTCAAAATCATCACCAAAAATGTCCTCTAAGCAATTTTTTTCTGATGCCAGTCTGGATATTTGCGAATTGGAAAGTCCCATTTTATTTCTCCAGAAACAAAAAATTATTATGAAGTCAAACAGCCAATATGCGAATTTTCACTTTTCAGACAGGTAAAGCATTTTGCAGCTCTTGTCACCAGATTCATTTACAGCATGTCTTTACTCTTCAACAACTTCGTCGTAAATTCATAGATACTATAGACATCATCTTTCACTGGGGATTGATCAACTAAAGTGGTCAGGTCAGTTTCTCTACTCCCCTGTTTGATAATCACCTTCCTAATAGAATAGTCCGGCAGTAAATTATAAATTAATATTAATAATTGGTCATTTCCTAAGTCATATCTTGCCACGAGAAAAGATTCAGTTATCTCAACAGTTATATTTTCGATATTTTGATCAGAAATATCTTTAAATTTATCTGCTAAGGTTTCAGGAATTTTTGACTGGTCATACCACCACCTTACCTTGTAGGAATCTGTGAGAATTCTTTCAATTGGAAAAAGATTATCCTCTTCCATTTGAACGTATTCAGCTAAATCAGTTTTTGAAAGCTGCTGCATGAATGGATTTCTGCCGTTGAGAATCTTAATTTTTGCAAGTTGATACCTATCATTCTGTGCATCAGGGTATATATACGAATTGAATTTAACATTCATATTTTGCCAAACAGGCTTGTATATTTTCTGAAATTTTGTCTTTATTGCTTTCGATATGGATTTTGGGGCATGAACATGGTTTTTATATTCATGATATTTTTCATAAGTCAGTATTATCTGCGCCAAAGTACCTAAATTATTTTTCGACGATACATTTATTATTTGCTGCTGATCATCCCCGCTAGGATAAATTAAATTCATAGGATGAGAGTGGATGTTCCCGATATAAATTAGATTGTAATTATCCAATAGAAACCTGGCTGCCCGCATAATGAACTCAGGGTCATCCTGGAAACTAGTATAATTTCGGGTCGCATTGGGGCCACCGCTAAGTGCGACATAACAAACCAGATTACCACCGGGGGTAAGCAATCCGAACAAGGAAAAACCATGTTCTTCTCCGCCGTATAAAAGATCCTTGGCCGCTATAAATTGCAGGAGCTCTTCATGAAATGCTATGTACCTGACCGTCGAAACCCTTTGAGATGTAATGATTGAGTAAACCATAATAATCTCCATTTTTAAAGGAATTTCCTTGTTATTTCTGCCCTCATTATAAAATATAATGCGGACATAGTCAACAGCAAAACAGTCATAAGCCACTATATATAAAGCACTTATGTAACTACCAAAAAATCGGTAATTACCAAGTGGTAATCAAAAAAAGGCTTGTAAATACCAATCATATCTTTAATAATATGTCCAAAATGGAGGCGATGGATATGGCTACAGATGTAAATAGTAGAACAGCAGATATAGTTGACAGGCAAGCCTACAATTATATATTCAATTGGCTTTCACAAAACCTTCAGAGCAAAGAAAAGGAAAAAGTCTGTTTTTGCTTTCTAGAAGCAATATATGAATATTCCCAAACCAATGAGCGGGTTTTCATTACCAAAGAACAGTTTTCTCAGTTCTGTAAGGATAATAACCACAATCAATATAAAAACAGGAGCTGGGGAACTATAGAAAAGGAAAAAACCTTTGCCAATAAATATTGGCTTTTTCCTGCCTGCTATAAATTAAATCTGGATTACGAAGTCTATCTTTCGGCAACTACTGAAGAAAAAAAAGATGGCAGCTTTGAGCATATCTTATCAGTAAAACTCAGAAAAACCAAAGAGGAAAACACGATTTTAGCCAAGCTAATTGATGATCAATGTGGTTCTGCAAAAGATAATATCTGGCTAAGTACGTTTGTTAAAAACTGTGAAACGGCTAAGGATACTAAAATCCGCATCGCACAAATAACCACAATGAAGAAAAAGCCCCCCACAGAAACTTCGATTGAACCGCTGAAAAAAGAAATAAAGCAATACTCTGAAGAAACACACAATCGAAATAAGTCTTTATTTAATAGAGAGAATTGGGAAGTTACTCGTGTGGTTTGTTCATTTAAGCGTCCAGAAGATATTACAGATGGTCAATTTGACCAACTAAGATCAATATATAAAAAGATATTCAAACGCAGGATTGAATATTTTAAAGGACAAGTGGCAGAAGATTCAGATACCGATATCATAGCCCATTTCGGTGGCCCTGGAAGTGTAAGTCAGCATGCCCGTTTCGCAGTGCAATGTGCCCTTGATATACTCGAATATTTTAAGCAATGGAATAATAGAAATAAATCTGATAAACCAGTACCAGATTTTTCTATATCGATAGACACCTATTATAGCTTACTTTCAACAGATCAAGAAAGTCAAACAAATAAAGAGTATCTAAATTACGATACAAAAAAGACAATAAATTATTTACAATCACTTAATTGCTATAACCATATATTAGCCAGCAATAATACTTATTTACACATTCACAGATTCATCAAATGTAAACAATTGCACTCAGACAATGATGGGCAAAAAGCTTATCAAGTCATCTCAGATCGTGATATACCTACTGTATTTAGCCCGCAATATGTAAAAGAAAATCCGTTAATTGGACGCAAAAAAGAACTCACAAAAATCCAAAACGCGTGGAAGAAAGTGAAAAAAGGTGAGCCCCAGTTAATATGGGTTAGTGGGCCGCCTGGTATCGGAAAATCTCACTTAATCTACTCCTTTGTGCTAGGATTGAAAGAAGACCTTCCCAAAATATTCATTTGTCAATGTTTAAGCGGTTATACAAATACGCCCTATTATCCGCTTATACAGATGTTCAAACATGCCCTTAAAATTAAAACGAATTCAGAAAAAGAAAAAGAATTACATATTAAAAAGTTTGTTGAGCAATTGGGGCTGGACGAAGACAAATGCGTTCCTTTGATTTTAGGTCTTCTCGAAACAGAGAAAATTGAAAACTTGGAAATGTTAGAAGATGATGTTCAAGAAAAATCTTATTTATTAGTTCAAAAGGCCAAAATAGTAGAAAAAAACAGGGAATTTATTCTAGAAATTTTAAAATCTATTTCTAAAGAGCCCCTGATCTTATTACTGAAGGATCTTGATTACATGGATCCCTCCACAAAGAAATTGTTTAACCAACTTCTGGAAGATATTATAGGGATTACAACCTCACAGAAAATACTTATCATTGCCAGTTACAACGGACCCAAACCCATTCATGCAAAGGGTATTTCAGATATAGAAAAAAATATTGAACTTGAACCTTTAAGCTATGAGTATTCCAGACATGTTGCATGTAATATTATTAAGAAGAATGAAATATCTATAAATAACCATGATTTGGAAATCCTGTTAAAAAAGGCTGGAGGAATTCCGCATTCCATTTATGCAGCAATCCTCAATCAAAATGGTCCTGATTCATGGTTTGTAAAAATCATGTCAGAATTGGACAATATAAGTGACATCCAACAAATATTGTAACCGTTCACAGGTATTTTGATAGTATTGAGCGACGCACTCAAAGCCAAA
>CAYVUI010000184.1:0-4497 GCA_964454745.1 uncultured Pirellulales bacterium
AAATCCATTTTTGGGGGTCATCAGGCCTCGATTGGGGGGACACATCAAGGCAATTTTTAAGTATTTTCGCAGTTTTTTACGTTGCGAGCATACTGCTGCCGGGCGATTTTTTCGGCCTGTTCGGGAGCCAGATGCCCATCGACGATACAAATAGCCACCCTTTCTTCCCACAGAAACTTCTGATCCGGGGTAAGGGTCGCTTTAAAGGGCTTTTTTTTATGCTTTTTATACTTAAATTCATACATTTGATGTCTCCGTTTGGTGTGGGTATGTTGTTATAGATCAAGCGCGATGCCGGTATAAAACCGACCGCCGCCTGGGGTATGGTTACGGTGTTTTTTGATACCGGGAACCGCCGCTAACAGATCACGTCCAAATGTCTGCTTGGTGGTGACGATATTGCGCCCTTCCGACTGACACCACGCCTGCCAGGCGCTATAAAGATCATCAAGGTAAACACGGTGCTCTCTGCCGACCAAACAACGTTGCTTCACAAACGCCGACACCGGACTGCACAGGTCCTCAAGTTCCGAGATGGCATCTTGCGAAGCAGTCGGCTGGATAAATCGACGCTGCTCACGCAGTCGCACCCATCCCTGCAGCGCCCACAGCAAAATGCCCGGCAGTTCCTGTTCCAGACGTCCCAGCAGGCCAAGGTCTTCCCGACCAAACCAGCTTTGATTGATTTCCAGGACCATAAATCGACCGGCCAGGGCATTGCTGGCATCCGTTAAACGTGGCAGTTCGTTGGTCAGCAGCATAAACCGGCTGTTCAGTTTCAGAGTAACCGACTCTTTATGCTTACGGTCAATGGTCAGCGTATCCTCCCCGCTGATACACAACAGTCGTTCGACCACAGTTCCAATATCCTGCCCGGTAAAACGGGCATCACTTACGATAGCCAGGCTCTTACCGATCAATGGTTGAAGCCCAAAGGTGCCGGCCAGTGACCCTGTGGTCGGACCAGCCACATTACTGCTGCCGATCAACTTGGTCAAAATCCGTCCGATCGTACCTTTACCGCTGCGCCGGGGACCGACCAGCAGCAGCATCTTGTGCTGGGAGGTGTCAGCCGTCAGGCAATACCCAAACCACTCCTGCAGCAATGCAATCGACTCCGGATCCTCCGGCCACAGGGCATCCAAAAATGTCAGCCACTCGGATGGCTCGGAGGCTTGCGGATTATAGTCAAAATCCAAGGCATTTGTTGTAAACAGCGTCGGTGTCGCACGATAGATCTTGCCTGTGGGAATATGAAGATTCAGACTGCGGCAAGGAAGAAGCTCCTGCGGATTGGATAAACCCTTGGCTTCGACCAGCCATGTCGGAACAGTTGTCGTCATCGGCAGGTGCGTAAAGGTTCGGGTCGATTCCAGGGCTGAAGTTACCGTTCCCGGATTGGACTCAAAATCGACAAGGATAAGCTGACCAGTGCGGCGGTGGTACTGATAACGCAGTGCTTTATGAAGCCACGGCTGCAGCTTTTTTTTGACCGTCTGGTCCTCGACCTCCCTATAACAATTTCGATCCCATTCCATCAGCATCCCGGCATAACTGACCAGTGTGCATCCATCCGGATGCGTATAAAAGTCACGAACAAATGCCTCAGCCGTTGGCAAGGTACGCTTGAGCGACAGGACAATCCGGTCCGATTTCGGATCACGATCACCGAGTTTAACAAATGTTTCTTCAGCTTCTTCGGTATCCTCCCCGGTCAAGATGTCCGGTTCCGGATCCAGTTGCTCCCAGGTCGGCGCCGATTGAACAAAATCTAAGAGTTGGTCACGAATCCCGCCGGCGTCGAGCCAGTCGGTCACATCTTTGCCGTCACCGGGCAATTCCAGATACCGCAGGTCCCTGACCTTGTTCCGAATCCTCAGGCAGACATCTCGAGCGTGACGGCTACCTGGGACATCCTTGTCCGGGATCACCACAACCTTGCGATCATGCAGCGCCGAGTCATCGGAAAGTATCTTCCACTTGCCAGCGCCGCCGCTATTGGTCGTAGCGACCAGATCATGTTTGGCCAGGTTATCAGCATCTTTTTCCCCTTCGACGACAAAAATCCAAGCATCTGTCTCTGCTGCAATGATTTCAGGCAGTCGATATAACACCCGCGGCAAGCCCTTGACTTTATAAACCCAGCGTCCGTTGTCGCCCCGTTGACGCTGACTGAATGCTTTATCTGTGTACCGAACCACCTGATAAAGCAAATCACCCTTTTCATCCTTATAGTCATAGGTAGCCTCGATCTTACGGCGGACCTTTGGCTTGGATTTTGGAGCAGCAAATAAATCACGCTCTTTGAGATCAATTGCCGACAAGATATCTTTGAGAGTACAGCCGGCATGGCAGTGCATCAGAACCTTACCGTCGTCGGCCAATTTGATCGACAATGAAGGTTTCTTATCCTCATGTGCCGGACAGCAAGCCGTCCATTTTTTATCCCCTGAAGCTTTGACTTTTTCTAATCGACTCAGTATATCCTGAATATTTGAGTTCATCTATGCCTCCCGAAACCTGGTTCATGTCAATAAAAGCATCCATTCATTTGCGGCAATCGGGGCAACCGTCATCAATCCACTGCTGAAAGTCTGCCCTGGGCCACCGTAAGAGAGAACCGAGCTTCATGGGCCTGGGGATTCGGCGTATGTCCACCAACCGGTATACGGATCTTACCGAACAGTTCAATAATGCAGCAACCTCTCGAATGGTAAGGACAGCAGAAGTTGTCATTGGGGAATTGTCTTGATGAATGTTGTGACTTTTAACGGTTTGTCCTGTCTGGTTCATTGCGTTTCTCCCATCGTAAGTTTCATTACTGCGTCCGGACCGCCACTCGGCCGTACACGTACTAAAAACCGGACAGGCGGACTGGGGGCGGATTCGAGACCAATGAACCATCAATGCAGGCAAAATCCTGCATAGTCAGGCAGGAGGAGACATGAAAAATATTTTAGAAATTCCTAAAAGCAAGGGGGGATTTCCGGTTGAATCCGGAAAATGGGCTTTACAAGGGGATCATAGCTGGTTTCGGTGAACAATGCTGGTGCTGTGCTCACGACCATGGCGTGTTGTCTTCTTTTGACAACCGTAAAAGTTGCGGGCTTTTCGAATATATCGTTGCCAAGTCTCAAAGCAGGGCATCGTATCGCCAGTTCGCATTTGAATCAGCACCCAATCATAAATCTCTCTATCGGTTGGTGCACTGCTATTGAAATTGCCACGGGACAGAGCTGTCTGATAGCCACCCCATGCGGTCTGAACGGCAGATGATAATACTTTGGGCCCCGAAGCACTCAATTTGCTCTGTTGAGATACCCGGAACTGTCGATCAATCTCACCCTGAAAATGAGACAGCTCCCGTAGGGTACATAGAAATTCCTGTGAGACATCCCATAGTGCAAAATCGTCTTTGATCTTAGGTGGTTTATTCTGGGTGCCAGCTGTACGTAATATATCAGCAAGTTGAGAGTATTCGCGATCTACCCGGGTTGCAGAAATATGTTTGCCCTTAACTTCAAGTTCGGTAACCAAACGCTTGGTCTCACTGCGCACCTGAGACCATAGGTCCGATGTCAACAACTCCCTGGCATGATCGGATTCATACTCCTGTAGGGCCTGTTCAACGGTAGAGGCTAGCTCAAACATCATAGAAGCCCTCCCAGATGTCTGCGTCAATCTCATCGTTGAGATCCTCAGCACAACCAGCAACGACTTGTGCCATTTCGGCCATGTCGCTACGATATTGATTGCACCGTTTATCTTCTGGCGGATACCCAGAGGAACTGTCACACTCATGTTGGAAGTGCCAAACGGCCTCACGAAACTCCTGCATTTCAGCTTCCAGCCGGCTTGCCTGCTCCCCAAAACCCTTCAATTCCATCCAAACGATCAATCCCTTGGCTTGTCGGCGGATATCTTCAATGGCGGTAACATAATCGGTATTGTTACCTTCACACCAGAAGTTCTCTTGGCGTACACCCTTTGTCCAACCCTGAAGGGTGTCCATCAATGCCAACAACGGATATTTGCATGTGTAATCCGACATATTTACTCTTGAATAAATCGCCGTGGGCTTGGGAGGGAGATAGACATTTGAATCTCGGTGCAACCCACCAGGGACTACCATAATATAGAAACATTGTTATGTCAATAAATTCATGGTTTTGCAGCATCCATTTGGCGT
The DNA here is from genome assembly GCA_964454745.1 of uncultured Pirellulales bacterium. Taxonomy (GTDB): domain Bacteria; phylum Planctomycetota; class Phycisphaerae; order Sedimentisphaerales; family Anaerohalosphaeraceae; genus CAYVUI01. The sequence continues at coordinate 4,190 of CAYVUI010000184.1, forward strand.
GAGTACCTCGCAGTACCGCACAGTACCGCAGTACCTGACATTGCATGCTGTTGTTATGCTGTATATATGTGTTATTCTGAATGTCGTAATAAATAACCAATTTTAAAAAAGTTGCGCTGCAATCAAAATACCGCGGTACTGTGCGGTATTCTGCGGTACTTTAGATTTACAGAATTGCAGGCGAATTGACTGCAAGTGGCAGCAAATGACAGAACTTGCCTATTCCTGCCAGTCGATTAGTCTCTTATAAATGAAATTGAGCGCGAAATGGTCATAAAATATAAACCATCATGCAATAACACCTCTCA
>CAYVUI010000185.1:0-4044 GCA_964454745.1 uncultured Pirellulales bacterium
GGTCACCGAGAATCAACATTACTTCCGTATCCGGTTTCCCGAGCTTTCCAAAATTAATCTCTTCCTCCTTCCATTCAAGCTATCCTTCATACACGATTCCATCCGTACCGCCGGCGCAGGAAACTGTAACTTCCTGGCCGTTTTCTAATTTCTTTGTTGCATCTTCTGCGCCCACGATAGCAACAGCTCCAAGCTCACGAGCTACGATAGCCGCATGGCTGGTACGTCCACCACTGTTTGTAATAATGGCTGATGCCTTTTCCATTACCGGGTCCCAATCGGGATTGGTAATTTCTGTCTCCAGAACATCTCCTTTGTTCAGCTTATCCGATTCCCCGGGAGAGTTTAATATTTTTACCTTGCCGGCCGTGATTCTATCACCAATGGCTGTGCCTTCAACCAATGTTTTACCTTCTTCCTTCAAGGTATAATTCATAAGCTTGTCCCTTTCCGACTTTTCAGTATGAACGGTTTCGGGCCTGGCCTGAACGATAAACAACTCACCGGAGTTACCACCTTTAGCCCATTCTATGTCCATTGGCTTATCATATAACTCTTCGATGATCATTCCCCAGCGGGCAAGCTTCTCTATTTCCTTATCGTTTAAAACAATTTGATTTCTCTTTTTTTTGGGTGTTTTTTTGTTTTTTGTCGTCTGTCCTGACTTATTTGAATACACCATGGTTTTTGACTTGGTGCCTATGTTTTTTGAAATAATGGCTTTTCTTTTTTCTTTCAATGAAGGCTTGAAAACAAAAAACCTGTCAGCTTTAACATTTCCCTGCACTACATTTTCTCCAAGGCCCCAGTTCCCGGTGATGAAGACCACGTTTTCGAAACCGCTCTCCGGCGCAATGGTAAACATCACACCTGCAGAAGCCTTATCAGCACGAACCATACGTTGCACGCCGGCTGAAAGGGCTACATTCATGTGATTAAACTCTTTGTCAACACGGTATTTGATGGCACGGTCGGTAAAAAGCGATGCTATACATTTCTTAACGGCTTTTACAACTTCATTTTCGCCTTTAACATTCAGGTAGGTTTCGTGTTGCCCTGCAAAGCTGGCCGAGGGAAGGTCTTCCGCCGTGGCCGAACTTCTCACGGCCACGCTTTCCATGTCCTGTTCTTTTTCCTTCAGTTCTTTGTAGGCTGTTTTAATCGCTTCCTCGAAATCCTCCGGCATTTCCGCATCCATGATCATTTTGCGAGCCTTGCCGCCGATGTCCTTCAGGTTATTAAAATCATCGGTATCCAGCTCACTCATCAGCTTTTTCAATTCATTCTTTAAATCATTCTCTTTCAGAAAATACCAGTACGCATCCGCCGTGGTAGCAAAGCCGTCCGGCACCCTGATGCCCCTTGGGCCCAGTTGAGAGATCATCTCCCCGAGGGAAGCGTTTTTGCCTCCCACTTCTGCGGTGTGTTTGCTGCGTAGGTCTGTGAAGTTTTTTATATAATCCATAGTTCTGTTTAAATTCCAAATAGCAAATTCCAAAAATGCAGTCCCTGAAGCCTCCCCTTCGGGGAGGTTTGGAGGGGTTATTTCATGTATTTCGCAGTCCGTATCATCTGACACGCATAGCCCCACTCATTGTCATACCAGCTCATCACCTTGATCAGGTCGCCATCGATGGACATGGTCATGTTGAGGTCGACGATGGAGGCGCTGGGGTCTTTGATGATATCCGATGACACCAGGGGCTCGGTGCTCACCGAGAGCACATCCCTGTAGCGGTCGCTATGGGCTTCGTCCTTGAAGATCTTGTTGACTTCTTCCTTGCCGGCCTTCTTTTTTGTAACGAAATTCAGATCCGAGATGGAGCCAACGGGAATGGGCCCGCGGATGGCAGAGCCTTCAAAGATGCCGTCGAGTTGCGGGAGTACTTTGGCGGTGGCTTTGGTGGCGCCTGTGGTTGTGGGTACAAAATTGGCTGCCGCGGCGCGTCCGCGCCGTATTTTCTTATTGGGTGAATCCACGATACCCTGTGTGGAAGTATAGGCATGAACTGTGGTCAGGGTTGCTTTTTTGATACCCAGGTGCCGGTCCATGATCTCCGCCACCGGTGCAATGCAGTTGGTGGTGCAACTGGCGCAGCTCACGATGTCGTTGTCACCGGAGGGTTTGTTCACTCCGAAGACCACGGTTTCAATGCTGTCGTCCTTGGCAGGGGCGGAGAGGATCACCTGTTTGGCGCCTGCCTCCAGGTGCTTGCCCAGATCCTCGCGGGTGTTGAACACCCCGGTGCACTCGAACACGATGTCCACCTCCAGGTCTTTCCAGGGCAGTTTGGACGGATCCTTTTCCGCGTAAACTTTATAGTCGTTCCCGTCCAGCATGATTTTGTCATCGCTGAACTCCACTTTTTTCTCATACCGGCCGTACACCGTATCATAATTAATGAGGTAGGCTAAATTTTTCGGATCCACCAGGTCGTTGATGGCAACCAGTTCCAGTCCATCGGTTTCATGAATTAATTTAAAGATCGCTCTTCCGATCCTTCCCAATCCGTTAATGGCTACTTTTTTCATAAATATTTTTTTTACTGATTTCTTGTTGTGGAACTTCCAAATTGAGTGCCATGTATCAAAAGAACCTCAAATAGCGACATAGCACGAATGCAAAAAAAATATGTGTTGAAAATGGGGAAGGGGTGTGGGGGGAAATCCACAGGTTTGATTGTAATGTAAACCACTAAGAACACAAAGGGTTTTCACTAAGGAACACGAAGGATAAAATTAAAAATACTTTGCGCGACTTTGTGAAAAATCCTTCGTGCGCCTTGGTGGTAAAGGATTGCCACAGAGGCGCCAGGGCCAAAGAAACAACAGGAAACTCCCAAGCGGCAGCACCACACAATCTTTATAGCAGAAGAAGTTTGGGAAGAAGAGGAAGGTGCAGCGCAGCGGGACATAAACAGAGGAACAAAGCAGAAATTTCTAATCCTGTTTCTTTTACGCGTATATTTGGTCCACAAACACGCAAACCCTGTTCAATGAATAAAGAAATAATACTGGATGCATTGGAATCAGCCGAATACTTAATTGAATCAGAAATACAGGCGGTTGAGATTGATGAGTTGAAGGAGGAATATAAGGAGGTATTGAAGAAAATAAGGGAAGGTGTGGCTGAGTTATTAAAAACCCAACATTCTTAGTCATCTTTTGGCTTCACTGTATCAGAAGCCTTATCAGCCAATTTTCTGCAAATGGTTATATATTTTTCTGGCATGGGCTCACCATAGACAGGTTTTTAGGGAAAAATAATATATGGATGGAATGGGAGGTCAATTTTATTTACCGAATCCTTAGTAGGTGTTGCTATAACTGATAAATGACTTGAAATGAAAAAGATTTCCAAAACCATTAACCTGATAAATCCGTGATAAACTCGTTTATTCCTAGTTTGAATTTTACCGTATTCATGACAGAAACTATCTCCACAATACTTTAGACGTAAAACAGACACTTCTCCATTGCTATTTGGCCTGTATGCCTGCCATTTCAAACGACCGGATTTTTTAATATGCTGCGGATAAAAAACGTTTCTTGCAAGATGTTCTTTGTTTTCAATTACATCTGGAATTGGCATATCATAATAATTATCTATACACAAATGTAAGCAAGGCTTGCATCGAGCCTGTATCAATTTCTTCAACCTTTAAATTTTCCTTAGAAAATAACTGGTCCTTAAATTCAAGGTATATTGTAAGGTTTTCAATACCAATATCTAATACTAAGTAATTACCTTCCTCTGACTCCCATTCAAGTGTGATTGTGCCGTTAGAGGTCGGTACGATATTCTCTTCTCGCAAATCCTTGAAGTATTTATCAGGTATTTGAGCAATTATGGAGTTCGTGTTCCGGATGACTTTATTAGATAAGATATTAGCTCCATAACCATCCCATCCTTTTTGCAAACTGCTCAATTCAACCAACTTTTTGTTTAGATTTGATGCATGAAGTTGATTAAAATAATCAATAACATCTGTGTTTTCTTCATTGATGGTTAAATGCTGACCGGACAGAGTGGTGGCCTTATCG
>CAYVUI010000186.1:0-3975 GCA_964454745.1 uncultured Pirellulales bacterium
CTGAGCTTTTCATGAGGACAGGGAGTTTTTATTTTATCTCGGCTGCGCCTCGGGCGATTGAATCCGGGGGGATTCAATCGGTGGATACGTCCTGCGGACGATGCGGGGCCCGGTGGGCCAGAATTTAGATAGTAGAGAGTAAAAAGTAGATCATGGAATGGCCTTACGGCCGGGCTGTTTTAATTTGCCTGATGAGTCTTCGACTCGGGCATTTTGGGGCAGGCCCCAAAGTGGTGGATTTGTCCTGCGGACGATGCTATTGTTAACTTGAATGAAGGGATTATTATGCGTTTGGTATGGGTGGTGATGGTTGTTGGGTTTTTGGTGTGTTCGGTTGGGTTTGGGTATGACTGGGCGACGAATCCGGGGGCTGGAACGGAGGATGATCCGTACCAGATCAGTACGGCGGAGCAATTGATGAGCATCGGTTCGGATCCGAATCTGCTGGACAGGGCGTTTGTGCTGATGAATAATATCGACCTCGATCCGGCACTACCGGGGCGGAGGGTTTTTGATACGGCTGTGATCGCGCCGGATTTGAAGCCGGACAGTCCTCATTATAGTCCAACCTTTGAATATTTTGAATTCCGGGGGCGGTTTGACGGCAACGGTTATGAAATTTTAAATCTTACGATCGTGAAATATGATGATCCCTATTCACGGGCAGTAAATTATATTGGATTATTTGGCTCTATCGGTAAAAAAGGGATTGTGAAAAACCTTGTCCTTTCCGGTGGTTCTGTAATGGGGGATAATAAAACAGGGGCGATTGCCGGGCAGAATGACGGGCTGATTATAAACTGTTCTTCCGATCTTTCTGTTGCTGGAAATGAAGCAACCGGGGGACTCGTTGGCTACTGCTACGGATATATTCTCAAGAGCTTTTGTACCGGTTCCGTATTCGGTGTGATCACAGTGGGAGGAATTTCGGGTGGCGGGGGAACTATTTCAAATTGCTACAGCAGCGGGACGGTTCAGGGCAACAGCTCAGAATTTCTTGGAAAATTTTTAACTAATTGTGTAGGCGGAATTGCAGGCGGCTGGGCTGTGATCAACAATTGCTACTCGACAAGTCTTGTCACGGCGAATATTGATAGAGCCGGCGGGCTGATCGGTTATGGGAGATATGTGGTCAATTCTTATGCCACTTGCGGGGGAACAGGGCAAAGTAATGTCGCAGGTTTAATGGGTCACAGCTTTGATTTTTTACCGATTAATAGTTATTTTCTCGCGGCAAGTGACGGCGGGGGCAGCGATAACGGATACGGCTCCTGTTTGACAGACAGCGAGATGCGTTTGCAGAGCAGTTTTGCGGGCTGGGATTTTTACGGAAATAATGTAGATGGAATGAAGCAGAACTGGCAAATGGCTGCCGGGGGCGGTTACCCTGAGCTGGCTGTGTTTACGAATCCCGTTCCGGCTGCTCTTGCGGGCAGCGGAACGAAGGCTGATCCGTACCAGATTGGTACTGCTGGGGAACTTAGCGGCGTGTGGTGGTACCCGGTGGACAGTTGTTTTCGGCTGGAAAATGAGATTAATCTTGCTGGGATGACCTGGCACGTGCCGGTTGTTGAAATCATCAACGGAGTATTTGACGGAAATGGTTATGCGATCCGGAATGTGCAGGGCTCCGGAATTTTTGGAAGTATTTGGAAAAATGGAATTGTAAAAAATCTTAGCGTTGAAAATGCAATTCTCGCAAACTCTGGACTGGCTGATTATAACCTGGGCTTGATTGATCATTGTTCAATAACAGGTACGGTAACTGGCGATTCCATACTTTCTATTGGGGGTCTTGTAAACACTAATGATGGAGCGATTCTTAATAGCTTTTCTGAGGCGGATGTAACCGGTGAGATTTTTGTTGGTGGATTAGCCGGTCTAAATAACGGAGCAATCTGGAACTGTTACGCAACGGGCGATGTAACAGAAGAATTGTATGGTGACGATGACGACAGTGCGGGAGGACTGGTCGGTTGGAATGGCGGCAGTGTACGCAATTGCTTTGCAAACGGAGATGTGACCGGTACAGATTATGTGGGAGGATTGGTTGGAAAAAATCGAGGGACTGTTTCCGTGTGTTATGCGAGTGGGCTTGTAGATGGAGTTGGAGAACTTGGCGGGCTGGTTGGGGGGAGCAGTGGGAATTATGAGCAAGGGCAGGTCGTGAGGTCTTATTATCTTATACAACCATACCATCATTATGATAATTACATTGGTGAATCATCAACGGACAGCGAGATGCGGATGCAGGAGAGTTTTGTCCGTTGGGATTTTGCCGGGGAGAGTGAAAATGGTACGAATGAGACCTGGCAGATGCCGGCTGGCGGCGGGTACCCGGAGCTGGCTATGTTTCACCGCAGTGTGCCCGTGCCGCTTAGCGGAGGCGGTACGGAGGGGGACCCGTATGCCATCACAAGTGCCGCTGAGCTGGGGATGATTCCGTGGTATCCGCTTGGGAGCTGTTTTGAGCTGAAAAGTGATATCGACCTTGCGGAGATGTACTGGTCGTGCCCGGCGGTGCCGTATCTTGACGGGCATTTTTACGGAAACGGGCATGTGATCCGGAATATGCGGATGTACAGCGGGGGATATCTTGGATTGGTCGGGATTATTGGAACCGGGGGCAGGGTCGAGAACCTTGGCATGGAAGATGTGAATTTTGTGGGAGAGCAGGACGGAGCAGCGGGGATATGCTGTGTCAATCACGGAATTATACACGGCTCTTATTCAAACGGCAGGGTTGAGAGCCGAGATATTTTAAACTTTTTCTATACAGGAGGATTGGCGGGTTTTTCGGACGGCATGATTAAGAATTGCTATTCGACGGCAGAAGCGATACTGGGAAATACATCCAGGGGATTCGTTGGGTATAATGAAGGGCAAGTGATAAGGTGCTATGGGGGAGAGACGCTTGGGAGGTTTTCCAGTCGTGGATTGGTTAAGGGATATTTCTGGGATGTGGATACCAGCGGCGTAGCGGATGTTCCGTCAAGTTATGTGGATTACAGCGGAATGATTGGCTTGACGACGAGCGAGATGAAGCAGAGGGATTCATTTACGGATTCCGGCTGGGATTTTGTGGGTGAGGATGGTAATGGTACGGGGGATGAGTGGCGGATGTGCATGGATGGGGTGGAGTATCCGCGGCTGTGGTGGGAGTTTGGCGCCGACGTGGCATGCGAGGATGGCGTGGATTATGGGGATTTTGGGGTTGTGGCGCGGGAGTGGCAGAGCATGGAGGGGGACGGCGGCTGGTATGATAATGTGGATGTGAATTTTGACGGCGTGGTAGATTTTGGGGATGTGGTGATTATTGGGAAACATTGGCTGGAGTGATTCTCCGTCCGGGACTCACTGTCGCTCGCCTGGATGGAGGCCTCGGGGTGCCCTTCGGGATTGATGTGGAAACGGTCTTCGACCGATGATTTTTTGTCAGCATGCGTTTCTTTCGATGGCTTCGCCAAACGAAATCAACGGCATCCTACGGGGCCCGGACGTGCCCTTCGGGCAAGAGGGTAGAAAGTTGAATGTAGAGAGTAGAGAAAGGAATCGGTCATCGACCGATGCTTTCCTCGGGGTTTCGTTCGCTTCGCTTACTTTACCCCGGGCTGTTTTTATCCGCGTGGGCGGAGCCCACCCTACCTTTGCAAACAGGTATGAAATGCACATGTGAAACGGTATCGTTTATGGTGGGTGCGACCCACCCTACGCTACTTCGACCGAATTTTTTCATTTACTTTTTAACCGCGAAAGACACGAAAAACACGAAAGAAATTTTTAACAGCATGCGTTTCTTTCGATGGCCTCGCCAAACGAAATCAACGGCATCCTACGGGGCTGCGGACGATACGGGGCCCAGTGGGCCAGAAAGTAGAGAGTTGATTGTGGAATGGCCTTCGGCCATGTTTTCTTAATCCGCGTGGGCGGAGCCCACCCTACCTTTGCAAACAGGTTTGAAATGCACATGTGAAA
>CAYVUI010000187.1:0-3925 GCA_964454745.1 uncultured Pirellulales bacterium
CAACCCCATCCCATTGTAAAAAAAGAACTTCCAAATTATTCAGCAAGCCCTAATTTATTATATAAACCCCAACCTCTGACAACAATACATCTAACATATATGGTTTTGTTGCCAAATACACACTTGGTGTATTTTTGAATTTTTCTAATAAGCCAATATCCTTTAAGTTTACACCTTCGCCTTCGTCATATGGTGTTTGACCAAAACAATATTGCTTTAAAAAATCCCCCGTATTCCATGGTGTCGGTTCTGGTGCAGGTGGTTGTGGCCCCGGAGGTGAAAAAGGTGGGTAATATGGACCACCAAATAATTTTCCAAAGTTATTAAGACCATATGATTTAGCTTAGTAGCATTCGGAACAACTCCCAACGGGTCCTGCGTCAGTCACCGGCCTTGTTTGGAGTCATACATGGCAAAAGAGGCAGTCACGAAAAACACGAAAAATATAATGGCTACTTTTAAGTATGATGCAATATTCATGATTTACAATTCTTATTCCGTTCTCATCTTTTTAATTTCATTTTCAATGCCAAAAATTCTATTCTCAACTACCCGGATGTATTTTTGAGGAACACAATCAATATTGAATCTTTTTTCGGCCCGGATTTGCCTTATTTTCGCCTATTAACCTATGAAAGATCAATGTTTTATGTTCAGTTGAGTTTATGTACCCTACGCGTTCAGTCCTCGTTGAAACCAAACTCATCTTCGTGACACACATTTTTTGAGGAAGACAGTTGCTTTTCCACACAAAGCCTTTCAATGTTTAAAGTCTTACCAATCAAAAATGGTCGCCTTTCACGATAATCCGGATACGGATCCCCTTTAACTTTTATGGCAATAATATTTCCCTCATTTATAAAACTGGTTTCGAGTTCAAATGGTTTTGGGCCGGAAAAAAGAATCTTCCTTACTTTTGTTCTTCCACTTTTTGTCTTTCTCGACTCTGGGCAAGGGGAAACACTTAAAAATTTAGAGTCTATGTTAAGATAGTATCCTTCTTCTTGGCTTCCATTAGAGACAAGTAAGAAAAAAAGGTCAGAGTTTAACTTGTATAAGGGATAAACCCGATCATCGATCGTGACATGAAAATTTGTTTCTTCCAGAGTTTTCATATTAAAGTAAAAACTGTTTAATAGATATATAGTGGACCATATTACAAGAGGAACAGCAATTATAAGAAGAGCAATGATGAATATTTGAGTAATCTTCCTCATCTGTCGGGCCTTAAAAAATCAGAAAGCACTTCATTTTCGACTAATGAATAATGTCTTCTGACTGTTGCTTTACTTTGGATTATCTGATCAATTTGAGAATTCTGTAATTTTGTTATACTTGCACCTATCTGAGAAGTAGATCCTTGTGCAATCATGCCCTCTCCAATATAAATAGCTGCGTGTCCATGTGAACTAGGGAATGCGATTATATCCCCACGTTTTAATTCATTGATATTCATTGGCACATAATTAATTACAGGATACTGTGACATTTTATAACTTGGATTAGCTAATTCATTAGCAGAAGGTGGCCCAAGTGATGGCGTAGGGTAGGTCCAAACCGGTACCCCATCTCTGTGCCACCATCTTCTTGGAAAGGATTCACCGGTTTCTCTATAAGCATCGCAAACGAATTGATTACATACAAGTATATCTGCACCCATCCAGTTCTTAGCGTCTTTTCCATAGTCAGTATTCAATTCTTGGCTTTCCGCCCACTGTGCTGCTTTTTCTCCACATAATCCAAATAGATCGACAATAATTATCGGATTATTGCCACAATAGGCGTACCAATTTATGCCATCTTCATATCCAATCGGGTCGGTCTGGAGGAATCGGCCTAATTCGGCACTGTACATCCGAGCGCGGTAGTAATAGAGACCGGTCTGGTCATCGAAGCGTCGGCCGGTGAAGAGGTACGGATTCTCATAGGCCGTCTGGGAGATTACATTGCCCAAACCATCGCGAATAGTCACATTGCCAAAGACCTGGCAGGAATAGCTCTCGACGGTTGCCCAGGTCGTCCATTGTAAAGGCCTCACTCGTGGAATCAAGGTAATCGACTCCGGTTACACGGTCAATAACATCATAACTGTAGGGAAAGCGGGGGGAAATGGCAAGGAAAAAATGTGAAAATGGGGTGTGAAAATTTTTTGCAAAATATCCCAGTGACATATGTATGTCATCCGCTATCTATTTTGCCTTTTGAGGCTGCGAAATATTCTCCATCCGCGACTCGATGGCGCTCGCCTGGATGGAGGCCTCGGATGTCTCGTTCGACAAGCTCACTCGACAAGTGGAATGGCCTTACGGCCAGGGTGATTTTTGTTTTGCCTGATGAGGCTGCGCCTCGGGCGATTGAATCCGGGGGATTCAATCGGTGGAAACGTCCTGCGGACGAGGCTGTTATAATCAGCATGCGTTTCTTCCGACGGCTCCTCGTAGGTGATTAACGCCATCTTACGGGTCTATGTTTTATTGGATAACCAGGATGGCGGTGTCGGTCAGGGACAGGTTTTCGATTCGGATGCGGGTTGCTGCGGGGTTTTTGGGGGCTTTGATCACTTGAAACGGGATTTTTTTTCGCTTTGTGTGGTCGATGAAGGTAACGGACTTGGGGGTGATCCAGGCCGGCAGGTCGAGTTCAATGCTTGTGTCCTGCAGCGGCGTGAATTTGTAGGCGGTGTCGTCGATCAGGTAATTGGTATTGACCAGTGTGACAAAGGCGGTGTCCCACGCGGCGAGCAGGGCGACGTCGAGCTTGTCCGGCGCGGCGGCGTTTGCATTGGCCGGTTCGCTTCGCAGCAGGTCATCGCGGTAGTCCTGCAGGAAGTGGTTCCAGTTTTTGATCGCCTCGGCGGCGGCGGGGTACTCTTTTACGCGTTTTTCGCTGAAGGTGAACCACAGGATGCCCTTGGCCCCGCGTGAGAGATTGAGGACGAGCTGGGCGGACAGTTCCGAGATTGTGGGCACGGGGCGGTTGGGGCGGCTGTCCCAGCCGGAAAAGAGGCCCTGGGTCCAGACCCAGATTGGCTTTGGCTCGGAGGCGTATTTGAGGTCGCGGGTGTAGTGGGCGGTTTCTTCGAGGCGGGTGCCGTAGCGCGTGGGCCATTTGCTGGTCGAGGGTGCGCCGACGCAGTAGTGGTCGTGGCAGGGGATGTCGGCCAGCGGGGCGTATTCGAAGAATTTGACGTTGCGGCACAGAGTGATCAGGACGGGTTTTTCGGGTCCGTATTTGCGGGTAAAGTCGCACGAGGCGAGCATGAGCTGGGGCGTGAAGGACCAGTCGGGCTCGTCCTGGGGCATCCAGGCGGCGATATGTTCGGCGGTCTTCATGCGGGCGCGGATCAGGTCAACCTCGGGGTACACGCCCACGTGGACCATTGCGGAAAAGCCGAACTTTTGGGCGGGGCCGTCGAAGAAGGGGTCTTTAAGATTGCGGCCGCGGACGAAGGTATCGAAGCCGTGGTCCTGCATGTGCCGGTAGCGGTCGGAGTCGATGCCCCATGTGCCGATGGTAAAGGTGTTGTCGTGGGCGCGGCGATGGGCGAAGATCGAGCGGGCGTTGCCGGCGTGGTCGGTGTAGTCGGCGCGGAGGATGAGGGTCTTGCCGGCGGGGATGGAACGCTTGAGGCGGAGCCGGGCGATGGTTTGCGAGCGCGGGGCGATGGTTTTTGCGGTGTATTCGATGGTCTTGTGGGGGTATTTGTCGGCGGTCAGGCCGGTGAGGGTGACGGGCCGGCTGGATGGGTTTTTGATGTGGGCCTCGATAAGGGTGCGGTTTTCGTGGATGCCGATCAGGGCGATTTCAAGGTCAGGGGGCGACAGGGTGGCCAGGTGTACGCCGCCGGGCTTCCAGTTTCGCTGGATGAATGCGAATTCAAGTTCGCGGCCGGGGGCAAATTGAGCGTCGGTGGCGGAGATTTCGA
>CAYVUI010000188.1:0-3907 GCA_964454745.1 uncultured Pirellulales bacterium
TCCCTGCTCAGCGTCGGTCTGCATCGACGTAGGGGGACTATGCCTGCTTCGACCTCCTTGCCAGAGAGAAAAAGATCATATTTTACACCTGCAAAGCAGTTATCAAACCAGTTCCAGGCTGAAAAAAGGATCTAAGGTTTCGATTCTTGACATTGGGGGTGCGGGCGAGTAGAGTTTTAGTTTTGGCTCTATCGGAGGCATAGGCAAGATGGCAGTAACGAGATTCGCACCGTCGCCGACGGGATACCTGCATGTGGGCGGGGCCCGGACGGCACTGTTTAACTGGCTTTGGGCCCGCAAGACGGGCGGTACGTTCATTTTACGTATCGAGGATACGGACCAGAAGCGGAATACGCCCACCGCGGCCGAGCAGGTGATGCGGGATTTGCAGTGGCTGGGCGTGGACTGGGACCTGGGGCCGAAAGTCGGCGAGGGCCCGTGCGAGTATTACCAGTCGCAGCGGCTGGGGCTGTATACGGAGTATCTTGAGAAGCTGCTGGAGGCGGGGCTGGCGTATTACTGCTTTGATACGCCCGAGGAACTGGCCGAGAGGCGTGCAGAGGCGGAAAAGGCCAAGCAGGGCTTTATTTACCGTGCGCCCGAGAAGCTGCCCGGTGCCGGGGATGTGGAAAATGCGAAGGCCGAGGGCCGGCCGGTAACCGTGCGGATGAAGATCCCGATGGACAGGCCGATTGTGGTCGAGGATGTGATTCGCGGGCAGGTGGAATTTGGCCCGGCCGAGCTGGGAGATTTTATTATTTGCAAATCGGACGGGTTTCCGACGTATCATTTCGCGTGTGTGGTGGATGATGCCCTGATGGGGGTGACCGATGTGATCCGCGGGCAGGAGCATTTGATGAATACGCCGCTGCACCAGGTTCTGCAGGATGCACTGGGTTTTGACAGGCCAAACTACGCCCACATGGCGGTGACGGTCAGCGAGGGCGGGGGCAAGCTGAGCAAGCGCGAGCGGCCCAAGACGCTCAAAAAGGAGCTCAAGGCCATGGGCGAGCTGAACCTTGAGGAGCTGGCGGCGATTTCCGGCACGACAGCGGACGCACTGGATACGTTTCTAAATAAGAAGAAGGGCGAAGCGCCGGATATGCCGGTGATCGACGCGATTGCCGGGCACCTGGGGATTGCACTGCCGGAGATTAACGTGGTCGATTTTATCCGCAGCGGGTATCTGCCCGAGACGATGGTCAATTTCCTGGCTCTCCTGGGCTGGAACCCGGGGGATAACCGCGAGATTATGAAAATTGATGAGCTGGTAGAGGCGTTTGATCTCAAGCGGCTCTCGAAAGCGAACAGCCTGTTTGACCGTATGAAGCTGCTTTCGTTTAATACCGAGCATATCAAGATGACGGAGGCGGCGACGCTGCGCGGGCATTTCCGGGGGTACCTGGCGGTCAACGGTTCAGCGTTGAATACGCTGGATGATGAGCTGCTGGACCGGCTTTTGGCGGCGAACGCGGGGGCCAAGACGCTCGAACAGATCGAGCAGAAATGCCGGTTTATCCTGTATAAGGACGATGAGATTCCGTATGACGAGAAGGCGGTCAAGAAGGTGCTGCTCAAAAATGACGGGCTGGCGGTGCTCGGTGAGATCGCCGTGCGTCTAAAGGCACTGGACCCGATGACACCGGAATCGCTGGAGGGGATGCTCCGAGGGCTGGCCGAGGAAAAGCAGGTCGGCTTGGGCAAGGTGGCCCAGCCGCTGCGGGTTGCGGTCTGCGGGACGACGGTAAGTTTGGGAATTTTTGACTCGATTGATATATTGGGCATTGAAAAAACGCTCAATCGGATAGATAATACGCTCGAACGTTTTAAAACATGAAATTGAAGGCATAACAAGGAGGCAGTTATATGTCGTTACTGGTGACCGGTTCGATAGGGATTGATACGGTAAAAACGCCGTTTGGCTTTAGTGAGAATTGTATTGGCGGCTCGGCGGTGTATTTCAGCATGTCGGCGAGTTTTTTTACACAGGTTCGTTTTCTGGGTGTGATCGGTGAGGATTGCCCGTTTGATCTCCCGGAAGCGTTTGCTGACAAAAATGTAGATTTGTCCGGGCTTGAGACTCGCAGCGGCAGCAAGACGTTCCGCTGGATCGGGTCGTATGAAGGGGATATGAACGAGGCGAAGACCGACGGCGTGGAGCTGAACGTTTTAGCCGAGCATCCGCCTGCCGTGCCGGAATCATATTGGGATTCAGAATATGTGTTTTTGGCCAATACCGCGCCGGAATTGCAGATGGAACTGCTCGAACAGTTGGATTCGCCGGAGTTTGTGGCGGCCGATACGATGAATCACTGGATTGTGACCAAAATTGACGAACTGCGGGAACTTCTGGACCGGATCGATATGCTGGTGCTCAACGACGGGGAGGCGCGGCTGCTCTCAGGGCAGAAGAATTTGATGCTCGCTGGGGAGAAGATCCTGGATATGGGCCCGCGTGTGGTGATTATCAAGAAGGGTGAATACGGCTCGATGATGGTCAACAGCGACGGCGACTGCTTTATTTTGCCGGCGTATCCGACGTCGGTGGTGATCGATCCGACTGGAGCGGGCGATTCGTTTGCCGGTGCGTTGATGGGGCATTTGGCGCAGGCGAAGAAGGTGGACGTGATCTCGCTGCGTAACGCGATGGTCTACGGGACTGTGGCGGCGTCGTACTGCATTGGTGATTTCTCGATCCACGGGATCAAGAATACCACGATGGAGAATATCGAAGAGCGATTCGATCACTTGCGGAAAGTTACCCAGTTTTAAATGCGAAGCTTTATTGCGATTGAGATCGATCCGGAGATTCTTGAGAAACTGGACCGGTTTGGTAAAGAGATTGGGGCCGAGATCAGGGGCCGGAAGGGGTCGGTCAAGTGGGTGTGCCCGGAGCGGATGCATTTGACGCTGAAGTTCCTGGGCGAGGTCGATGAGAGTTTGATCCCCGAAATTGCCGGGGCGATGGATACAGCGGCAGGGCAGACGGGCGGTTTTTCGATGGAAATCGAGGGTGCGGGTACGTTTGGGCGGCCGGCACGGGTCATCTGGGCGGGCATCCGGGAGAACCAGGCCCTGCGGGGCTTGTATGAAAGGCTCGAAAATGAGCTGGTGACGCTTGGGTTTGAGGCCGAGGAACGTGATTATTCACCTCATTTGACGCTTGGCCGGGTCAAGGAGCCCAAAGCGGGCCGGCAGATCTTTAAAATTGTTGAAAATATGCAATCTCGGGAATTTGGGAAATTTGATGTTGAACGGATATGTCTTTTTAAAAGCGAATTGACAAATGAAGGCCCGGTCTATACCCTGTTACACAGCAGCAACCTGGTTACTTCGCATAAGGGTAGCAAATTTCCGCGAGAAAAATTGTAATTTATTACTTTGAATATATTTACCGCGGATAAAACGGGAATTTTCAATCGGAAGCACTATAAAAAACGCGGAATTCAGGGATGAAAAGGAGAGTTTATGGCACTGAAGAAGAAAACGACAAAGAAAAAGGCAAAAGCGGCTCCGAAAGTAGAGAAGCTTGGAAGCAAAAATGACGCTCTCAACCAGGCGATAGCCCAGATCGAGAAGCAGTACGGCACCGGTTCGATCATGCAGATGGACGAATCGTTGCACCGCAAGATCGAGGGGATCGGCACGGGGGCGTTGTCCCTGGATATCGCGCTTGGCGGGGTGGGGGTTCCGCGCGGCCGCGTGGTGGAGCTGTTTGGTCCTGAATCTTCGGGTAAGACGACCCTTGCGCTGCATATTATCGCCCAGGCCCAGAAGGCCGGCGGCGTGGCGGCGTTTATTGATGCCGAGCACGCCCTGGATACGACCTGGGCGAAAAAGCTGGGCGTGGATATCAGCAGCCTGCTGATCAGCCAGCCGGATACGGGCGAGCAGGCCCTGGATATCG
>CAYVUI010000189.1:0-3848 GCA_964454745.1 uncultured Pirellulales bacterium
AGATCAGGTGACAATGCCTCTTCGATACTGTCTGATGAAATGGTGGGCACTACAGCTTATATCATCAAATGGCTCAAGGAGTTCGACGCTTCCCTCGATGGTCATTACCTCGAAGCGTTTCGGAGGGTTCAGGCGGAGATCAAAAATTGCCCCGACGGCACGTCGGAGTGGAAAATCCGCTGACCCCCCTCCCCGACGACACATCGCCCCCTTCGACGACCGCTCACTCATGTGAGCGGTTTTTGTATGGCGAATCGGGAGATCGCTTGCCTGATGGGCTTTTTCGGGAATAGAAAAATAAACAACGACAACGTTGAGGAGGTGGCCCATGAGCATCGAGACGAAATGCCCAAAGTGTTCGGAAGCGGATCCGGAGAGGTATCGCCTGGCGATCGGAGGACTGGGCAATGGCATCCGGGATCCCAAGGAGGGATGGGGTGGTGGTGGCGGCGGGAGCATCGGTTTGGCAGTGTTCGATGATACCGATGCGTTTGAACAGCTCGCGCTCCTGAATTTCTGGGTCGATGCGGTGGACAAGGGGTTGCTCTACAACTTTGGCGTCTCCACAGCGATCCCGTTTGCAACGAGGGGCCCGGCGAAGTATTTCGGACTGTGCGGTGAGTCCATCCACACGATCATGAAGGAGGGGGACTACAGCAAGTTCAACACGCGCATCGCGCTGGGCGTAAACTTTTTTCTCCTCTCGCCGACGAAGGAGGGCTCCTTCTCCGGGTATTTTATGTTGAGCCCTGAATATTCGATCGGCGTCGGACACGAAAGCCCTGGTGGCTTCTATCTCGATCACGGCCCCATGTTTAAGACGAACGCGGGTTTTGTCTTTTAGGCCGTTTCGCGGGGGGCGTGTTTTCTTAGCCGTTGCACGGGGCGACCGGGCGGTTGTAGACTCCCTCCGTGGACCGATTCAAGCTCGTCACCGACTTCACCCCCAAGGGCGATCAGCCCGAGGCGATTCGACGCTTCACCGAGGGCGTGAGGGCAGGCGGGGATTAAGAATCTGTGGGGAAGCGGGGTAACGCGGAGGATCTTCTAGTCGCTTGATATCTTTATTCTATTTGCCATCGGGGGGGGGTAAGATATCGCGCAACTTTTCCGGCGTTGTGACGATAATGTAATCAGTTGTGGGGGATTTTTGAAGGAGGTGCGCGATGGCAGGTACGAATAAATGTCCGGAAGGCATGTTCTATATCCCCGGCGGGACGTTCAAGATGGGATCGACGAACGGCGACCTGGATGAACGGCCGGTGCGCGATGTAACGATCTCCCCTCTGTGCGCGGACAAGCACGAGGCGACCAACGCGGACTATCGCGCCGTTACCGCGCAGAGCGAGGAGGCCAAGTTCGAACTGATCGCCACGGCATGCGGCGGCGGGACCTCCGTCGTGGCGCGGGGGAGCGATCCGAAGGCCTTGGCAAGGAAACATGCGAAAAAACTCGACGGCCGGAAGGTCTGCGGGTTGGAGGTGAAGGACGTGACACCATCTTCCGGCGAGAAGCCGCCGGCGGGCTTCGACCGCCCGAACCAGCCGGTCGTCCTCAAGAACTGGCACGAGGCCAAGGCCTATTGCGAGGCGCAAGGAAAGCGCCTTCCGACGGAGGCGGAGTGGGAGTACATGGCCCGTGGCCCGGAAGGGCACGAATACGGAACCAGGAGCGGTGAACTCAAATCGAGCGAGGCCCGTTACAATTCGAGCGCGCCCGCCGACGTCTGTTCCTATCCGGAAAACGGCTTCGGTCTCTGCGACATGACCGGCAACGTCTGGGAGTGGACTGCGGACTGGTACCAAAACGACGCCTACAAGAGCATGGTGCCCAAGGATCCGAAGGGCCCTGCAGACGGCAAATTACGGGTCGTTCGCGGCGGTTCCTGGCCCTACAACATTCCGAGGTACCTGCGTGCGGCGTATCGCTACAGCTTCCACCCCGAGTTTCGCAGCATCCTTATCGGTTTTCGGTGCGTGGCGGCCCCGCAGGACTCCAAAAAGTAATGTAGACTTTTATCCTTTTTGTCTTTTACACTCGCCGCGCACTTGAGTGCGCGGCGGTTTTTTTATGACCAAATCTCCCCAAATCATCGCCAAGATGTATGACTTGCTGCTCTATCTCGTTCCTCAGGTCTCCAAGTTCCCGCGCTCGCAACGGTATCTCCTGGGAGAGAGGCTCGAACTCGCGTGCTTCGACGTCTTGGAGCTCTTGATCGAAGCCGCATATTCGCGAGAGAAGACGCCCCTGCTCCATCGTGCGAACGTGACGCTGGAGAAGGCTCGCTATTATGTTCGGCTGTGCAAGGACCTCAAGCTCGTCAGCCTGCATCGATACGAGGTCGTGTCGAAAATGCTCAATGACGTGGGCGTTCAGTTGGGCGGCTGGATCAAGCAACAGAGAGGGCGACGATGAGGAGCCATAAACACCTCTTTGAACGGATCGTCTCGTTTCAGAATCTCATGCTAGCGTCTCGCCTGGCCCAACGCGGCAAGCGTTTCAAGGATTCGACGGCGAAGTTCAATTTTTCGCTGGAGCGGGAGCTGTGGCGCTTGCGGGACGAGCTGGCGACGAAGAGATACGAGCCGGGGAGATATCGCCATTTTGTCATCCGCGAGCCCAAGACGAGGATGATCAGCGCGGCCCCTTATCGTGACCGTGTCGTCCATCACGCCCTTCACAAAGTCTTGGAGCCGATATTCGATCCTGCGTTCATCTACGATTCCTACGCGACGAGAAAGGGCAAGGGGACTCACACCGCAATCGACCGCTTCCAATCGTTTTCGAGAAAATGCTCCTATGCCCTGAAATGCGATATCCGGAAGTATTTCCCCAGCATCGATCATGATGTTCTGATGGGACTCATACGAAGACGGGTGGCGTGCCCCGATACATTATGGCTCATCGAAAGAATAGTGAAGGCCTATCATGCGATGGCCTGTAACTTGCAGCCAGCCAGCCAGCCAGCCAGCCAGCCAGCCAGCCAGCCATATAGGCATTCCCATAGGAAATCTTACCAGCCAGTTTTTTGCCAACATCTATCTTGACGGCTTGGACCACTTCGTCAAGGAGCGGCTTCGTTGCCGATGCTATCTTCGGTATATGGACGACTTCGTTCTCTTTCATCGGGACAAGCGGTTTCTCTGGCGGGCCAGGGACGACATTCGAGGGTATCTCGACGGGTTGCGGCTGCGCCTGCACGAAGGGAAATGCCGGATCTTCAGGACGGACAGAGGCGTTCCCTTTCTCGGCCTCGTGATTTTCCCCCATCGCCGCAGACTCAAGGGAAGCAATGTGGTCCGGTTCAAAAAGAGGTTGAAGCGGTTCCGGCGATTGTACCGTCAGGGCGGCGTCGAGTGGCCTCACATCAATCAATCGATCCAGTCGTGGATCGGTCACGCATCGCACGCCGATTCAGCTCGAATCAGGCGACTTCTCTTGAAGGAGGTCGTCTTTCAACGGCAGGGAGGGTGATCGATCGAACCGGAAGGGGTCGTTCGCGGCGGTTCCTGGAACAACAACAATCCGAGGAACCTGCGTGCGGCGAATCGCAACAACAACCACCCCGAGAATCGCAACAACAATATCGGTTTTCGGTGCGTGGCGGCCCCGCAGCACTCCCTATGGTGGAGTCAAGGGCTTCAGGCCGGAGTCCCGGATTTTACGGAACCCGGGAGCGTGCTTGAGGGGAGTCCAGATCGATCACCCTGGTTCGTTGCAGGTGGAAGCGGCGAACCGAAGATTGCAGTGTCC
The DNA here is from genome assembly GCA_964454745.1 of uncultured Pirellulales bacterium. Classification (GTDB taxonomy): domain Bacteria; phylum Planctomycetota; class Phycisphaerae; order Sedimentisphaerales; family Anaerohalosphaeraceae; genus CAYVUI01. The sequence continues at coordinate 3,754 of CAYVUI010000189.1, forward strand.
CCACCTGGCCCTCGTAGCTGCGCCCTGATGTCAATGACGCGGTGAGCGGGACGGGTGGGGATTGTCTATTGGGCACCTCTAGAAACTGCGTCTTG
>CAYVUI010000190.1:0-3753 GCA_964454745.1 uncultured Pirellulales bacterium
CTTCCGACCTCACGCTTATCAGGCGTGCGCTCTAGCCAGCTGAGCTACGAGCCCAGACGAAAAACAGCCATGCCGTCAAACTCTTACTTCGTAAGCCCGGCCGGTGTCGGACTTGATCGATTCCGTTATTTCATTAAAAAAGAGCAATAAAAAAATGCCGCTGTTTCTGGATTCCATTCTCAGCGACATCATTTTGCTGAAAGCTCGACATATTAAATGTCATTCCCAAAACAGTCAAGGACAAAAATCAAAAATTTTTAAAATTTCTGAAATAGTTTCGCCTTCCAATCAAAGCTTAACCATAAGTCTCATTCCCAATCTGGGAAATTGTAAATATAACCACCATCCCAACCCCCGTCAATCTCTTTTCGACATTTTTTTCACAAAATTTACAAAAATTTTTCCGCCTCCCTCAAATTGTCCCCCGGCCCACACACCCTGACAAATCAAAACCCCCATCAAAACCCAATCAGAGAACTTTAATCTTGACAAAATACGCAAAAACAGGTATTCTTGAAATATACAAGGTCTATAATGTCTTTTAATAAGGTCGATTTCAATACAGATCGGGCATCTTTCGTCTTTCCTGCACGGAATAACTCATGGAAAACACAACACGCAGCCAAAACAAAGGTTCTTCCCACCGTACGCGGGACCGTTATCGGTTCATTCCCGTAATCGCTATGTCCCTGGGCGCAATTTCCATCATAGCCGCCCTGGCAATTACATTTATCAGCTACCGCCGAACCGTCAATCTCGCGGAAACCCGATTAATCGATTTTTACATGGACCTTGCCAGGAGCATCGCTCTCGACGCCGCCACAAACCCAAATCTCACCGATTCGCAAATGCTAGAACGCATCAGCGAACGCTGGCAGTTGCTCAAAGATAAACCCCCCGACCAGTATCTCTGCATTGTAGACCAAAACGCCAACCTGGTCCTCCACACTCTCCACCCGGATACCGTCGGAAACGATGTCAGCGAAAACATCCTTTCCGGCAATTCCCAATACCCTTCCTGCACACTCGGCCAACTCGTACAAACGCAAAGCGAATACCTTGGCCAATACCGCTCCAGCGCCGGCAAACAGCAAATCGCCGCCTTTGTTCAGGTACCCCAAAGAAACTGGACCATCGGAGTCCACCGCTCCAGGAATGTCCTTCGGACCGTAATTCATTCAGGCATCAATCCCTTATTTTTCGGGCTGATACTCGTTTGCGGCATCCTGATGCCGATCTCGCTGCTGCTGCTCTACGGCACCTTCCATATTGCGATCCGCCGGCAGCAAAACTCCGAAAAAGCATTAAAAGAGATCGAATGGCTTCTAACCCGTACCGTTGACGAAAAAAGCATGGAAAACTTCGAGCAGGCCTATGGAGACCTTTCCGAAATCAATACATCCCGCGTCCTGATTGATTCGGTCGGCAAAGAAAATCTAAAAAGAATCGCCATGGATTTCCTCATGCTGCTCGACACCTCCGCGGCCATCTACGAAGCAAACGGCGACTACGCGATGGGCCTGTTCTCGTCGCAGTGGTGCCGCTATCTCGACCTCGCGTCAAGAGACCTCTGCGATACCCAAAGCAATCAGCAGGCCCTCACCTGCGGCCAATGGCATTGCCACGAATCCTGCTGGACAAATACCTCAAAAAAATCCATCGAAACCCGCCAACCCGTGGATATCGAATGCGCAGGCGGTCTGCGGCTCTATGCCGTTCCCATCTTTGCCGGAAACGAGGTCGTAGGATCCATGAATTTCGGATACGGCGATCCACCGAAAGATACCAAAACATTACAGAAAATCGCCGATCAGTATCAAGTCGATCTCGCCGAATTACGCCGGCAGGCTCATAACTACAAAACAAGGCCTCTCTACATTATCGAACTGGCCAAAACCCGCCTGCAAACCGCCGCAAGGCTCATCGGAGAAATCGTCGTAAGAAAGCAGGCCCAGCTCCAGCAGGAAAAACTCATGCAGAGGCTCGAAAACAAAAACGATGAACTCCAGAGCATCGTTTACGTCTCTTCGCATGACCTCAAGACCCCGCTGGTCAATATCATCGGCTTTAGTGACCAGCTTACCCTGCACTGCAATGAGCTCATACAGTTCTTCAAAGAGCATGAAATTCTGGATAAATACCCCCAACTCGAAAAACTCATCGGCGAGGAAATGCCCCAGGACCTCGAGTTCATCACGCAAAGCGGAGCCAAAATGCAGTCCCTGATCAACGGCCTGCTCCAGGTCTCCCGTATCGGAACCTACCAACTGACCAAAGAAACGCTCGACATGAACAAGCTCGTCCGCAATATCATCGATGATGTGGCCTATCGCACAAAGCAAATGGAGGCCGAAATCACTGCCGGACCCCTCGACCCCTGTTACGGAGACAAAGACCACGTTTCACAGCTTTTCGCAAATCTCATTGACAACGCACTCAAATATGCTCACCCGGACAGGAAAGCCCGGATTCAAATCACCTCCAAAACCGATAACCAGGAAACCGTCTACACCGTCCAGGACAACGGCATCGGCATCGAGCAAAAATATCAAAAGAAAATCTTCGACATCTTCCACCGCCTCAACCCGAAAAACTCTCCCGAAGGAGAAGGCCTTGGCCTCTCGATCGTACAGAGAATCCTCGACCGACACGACGGCAAAATCTCCCTCGATTCCACACCCGGCCAGGGCACAAGCTTCTATATCTCCCTGCCCAGCCGCAAACTGCCCTGAGCCTCATCCGGGAAAACATTCAGCCGGAACAGGAGATCCCCATGGACCCCAACGCCATTTCTTTCGGGGGGAATTTCCTGTAAAACTTCAACCGTTCGAATAAGCTCGGTTTTCTCAACAGCGGATCATCAATACGTACGTTCAGCAGTTTGCCCCGTCGAGTGACCAGTGTGATTTTGCCTTTACGAACCGCCAGCACCCTTCTGAATTTATCCACTACGTAATCAATGTAGTCTCCGTGTTTCTCGGGCCGAACCTCCCGGGCACGCGGACCGGGGTTCCTGCTGTGTTTCTGCACCGTTTGAACCACCACGCAGCCCGGCCGGAAGCAGGCAGCCCTCGAAAAACCAAATACGATGCCGGGCACCTCTGCCAGCAGGAAGAAAAGGCTGTCCGCCAATTTTAAAATCGCCGGGAACACCAGGAATGCAAAGGCCCCCATCGTAACGGCAATCCCGACTCCCAATTCGGATTCGTAACCGCCGGGTTGGATCGTCGGCTTGTAGTACGAAAACACGGACAATACAATCAAGAGCAGGCACAAGGTCTGAACAAAGCACAATCCCCCTAAAAAACGACTCGCCCTCTCATCCTGAAAATTGGCGGCCATCCCCCTGCCGTATTTCTTAAATCCCTCATACAGACCGCATGCAAGTAAAAGAACCACCGTTACTGCCAGGATAATCATTGGATAGAAAGCGAAATCCCCCCTCAAATTCTCCGGCAACAGGATCTTGATGTTTTCCAAACTGGCCATATCAACACCCGAAATTTTAATGCAATCAATTATTCTACACCATAAATCGGCAAATTTCACCCTTTAGCTTTAAAATCTTTGCTTCTATCGCTCATTATAGCAGAAATACCGGGCTTTTTCATTAGAAATGTAACACAATTGCAAATTAAAGAGCCCGGCCGCAGGCCGAATTCCATGCTCTACTCTCAACTCTCTACTTTCTCCATTCTGTAGCGTAGGGTGGGTCGCACCCACCATAAACGATACCGTTTCACATGTGCATTT
>CAYVUI010000191.1:0-3732 GCA_964454745.1 uncultured Pirellulales bacterium
GTTCATCGGCTAACACCTTCACTTTTCTTGAGCTTTTTTAGCGCTGTCATACTAATATTCCCAAATATTTTAATTTTTCATCTCGTCTTTCTGAAAACATTACGGGTTTTCTAATTATTACTGGTTTTGTTGTCGTTTGGCGTATTATATTATCAAGATACACTAAAATTACAGGAAACGTTTTAAACAAAAGACATTTTCTGTATTGGAAATGTGTTGTTGCCATAATTGTATTTGCCTACTTAATACGCTTCGGGCTGTTCTTGATAATCGCAGAGGGGGCTTAAAAATAAATCCATCCCACCCATCCCTCAGCACTTAACATTTTGTTCCACTCAAGGTACCGTTCGGTGTTTTTGATTTGACAAGGACTGTTTGGGGTATAGAATCGTCCGGAGACACTTTTCCGCCTGCTCTTTAAAAAATACATCCAAAAAGTGACGTTAGAAGGAGTAGAGGGAGTAAAAAAAGGCATTGACGACGTTAATGCCATAAAAGATGCTTATGAAAAAGCTAATCATTAATTTTGAATAATATATTAAGTTGGTATTGGCATGAAAATAAAGACAATTATTTCACATTTTTTAGTTCTTATCTTAGGCGCCTTTGGAGGCATTGTCTGTAACTCATTAGTTACAAAGGATATTGTAAAATTTGGTGACGTCTATAAATTCCATGACATAAATCTCAAACGATATAAGTCGGATGGTATTAATTCGGAAGAAGCAGATCATTTAGATTTATCTTTTGATTCTTATTCTTTTTTAGATATTGGTAAATATATATGGAATAACGAAGAAAGGTATACGATTTTAATTAGTAACGGAGATAATAATAGCATGTTTTCGGTATTGCCTAGATCTTCAGGAATAGACGGCTATGTAATGTACGATCCAAATGCTGACGATCTTAATCAGATTGGTATTGCGGTTTTTGATCCATTAATAAATAAGTTTACTAATTTTCACTACGGTCATGTTAATGGAAAGCATAATTTTAAAGGTGAAATTTACACGGATCATAATATTGATGGTATTTTTGATTCACGATTATATTTTGCAAGTAATGGGGAAATTAATTCAGCTAAAATACTATTAGATAATCAATGGCACGAAACATGTCAGTATAGTCTTAGAAAATATTCTGCAACTGTCATGCAGAATGATAAAGAAATGGCATTTAAGTTTTCGTTTGACAGTGGGAAATGGAATGTTGTTTCTTGTCTTCCTTAAAAATACTTCTCGTAGGGTTGTCCACCTCAAAAATGTGCGTCACGAAGATACGGGAGGTGGCGAATGTAAAATAAAAGTGAACGTGTCATGCTCTACAGATCATGGAGGTATGGCTCTCCGCCATCGGCTGACAGGAGCGGGTGGCAAATTGATAAAACGCTCGATGATATTGAACAGGGAAAGTGGTGAAATATAGATTAAGCTATGTTCTAATGAAGTTATGCTCTTCAAGATGCAAGGTTAAACTATGAAAATAAATGATATTCGTTGCTGGCAGCTTGTGATTTTTATAGCAACAATGGGTTTATTAATGACATGTTTTGTGTGTTATTTTTTCTTTCATTTTTCTATATTCCCAGTTGCCCAAGCTGAAATCTTGCGTATGAATTCTCCAGATGGAAAACTTGATGCCGTGTATGTTCAATCTGGTGCCGGAGCTATGACGAGCGGAAATTACTTAGTATATATTGTTCCAAAAGATCACCACCCCAACAAGAAAAAGGATGACGCTGTATTTTGGGGAAAACGAACTTTTGATCTTGATGTATCATGGGAAGATGATCGAAAGTTACTGATTCAGTTTAGCAAATCAGATATTAAGCATTTCCAAAGCTATATCTATCCTTTACCAAAAGATGGAATGTATAGGATTGATATTATTCTGTCTTCCTCAAAAATACATCCGGGTGGCAGAGGATATGAATTTCAGATTAATGGCGGGTGTCCCCCTTCGCTGAAGCTGCGGTGCGACAGGCAGACCACCCTGCGAAAATTGTATCCATAAATTTCCTTTTCATCTCTCTTTGTTTCGATTACACTTCAGGCCATGGTAAAAGGGAACGGGAATGAAAGGAGCCTGATACCTGCAGGTAACTTCTCTTCCTGTTCTTCATGAGCTTCATGGTAAAAATATACTCACCATGAAGAGCTTGAAGTAATTGAAGGTTATAATTGATTTTATCTACGTGACTGGGAATTGGGTGCAGAGCCCGAATTTATGTAAGAAACAGTGAAAGCTAATAAAGACTATGATGAAAAATAAAAATATTATTTTATTGGGAGCGATGTTAGCTTTTGCACTTCAAATTTTTTGGCCGGCAATTCACTGCTTTTTTGATTACTATGCCGGCTATGTAAATAATCCTGTATTGCTAGTCGTGGCTGTCCTTTTATGGTTATTAGTAGTTTTTCTTCCTTCTTCTATTTTTCTTCTAATAGTAGCCTTTTATGTATTGCTGTCAATTTGGAAAAGGTCGATGGCAATCATAGGTTGCAGGTTTTATTTATTTGTTATAATTCTATTTATAAATATTTTAGGGGGTATATTTGCATTTCATGGCCCAAGGCCTGATGGATACGACTATTTCAATAAGGGTTTTAAGAAAAGGTTAGAGAATACAGATTTTTCATTTATCTTTGAAATGCTAAAAGAGTATGAAAAAGAAATATATCCTTCTGATAAAATGTATGATATTGATCCAAACGATCTGCCTGAGTCTATTCTCGGAAGGCATAAACCTATTAATATTTCAATCTACAAAAACAACAATTGCCCAATATTTTATATTAGGTGGAGAGCATGTGAACAAGCATATGGATATGTCATATCACCTTATAGCTCAGATAATTATTTTGTTGAAACGTTTGATGGAGTAGAAACATATCTTGAGGAAGTACAAAAAGGTGTGTATTGGTTTACTTATTAAATTTTCTCGTAGGGTTGTTTTTGTTCTCCTCAAAAATACATCCGGGTAGTTGAGAATGGATTTTTTAAATAAGTTTGCTCTGTGAAAAGTTAAAAGTGATGGATTGGGTTCCGATTTTCGGGAGGCCGGATTCCATGCTCTACTTTTTACTCTCTACTATCAAAATTCTGGCCCAAAGGGCCCCGCCCAACGTGGTGCAGGGAAAAGCATGGCCGTAAGGCCTTTCCACCACGAAAGGTTGGATAACCTTTCGTGCCTCGGTTCGCAGAACCGATAAACCAATTTTCAAAACCAACAAACTTCCAATACCTCAAATTCCGTCGAATCTGCCAACCGAACCAGAAATTTAATCCAAAATCTGCGTTAGTCCGTGTCATCAGCGTTTCATATAAAATCGATTTCCATGTATTGCCCGAACCTGTGTGCAATCCTACTACTTACCTGCCCTGAGCGAAGTCGAAGGGTCTGCTTTAAAACAGTTTCGCGTCTTTCGCGGTTCAATATTAAAAATCGCCGAAGGCGAAATTCTTTGCGTCTCTGCGTCTTTGCGTGAGAATATATATAACAGCGAGTTCAATGTGCATCCCAAACCTGTGTGGAATCCAAATACTTACCTGCCTGAAGGCAGTTTCGCGCATTTTGCGGTTAAAAAGTAAATAAAAAAATTGGCCGTAAGGCCATTCCACTTGTCGAGTGAGCTCGTCGAATGAGACAACCGAGGCCTCCATCCAAGCGAGCAAAAGCGAGCCGCGGCTGGAGAAATAAATCAGCGTTTCTTATAAAATCGAGTTCCA
>CAYVUI010000192.1:0-3671 GCA_964454745.1 uncultured Pirellulales bacterium
CCAGACTTCCACTGCCTACACTGACCAAGCATATGTTTGTAGCTGGCGTTCCCGGCAGTGGTAAAACCACGGCGGTTTATAATCTGCTTGTGCAGCTTTTTGGAGCCGGTATTCCCTTTTTGGTTATTGAGCCTGCAAAAACAGAATATCGTATCCTAAAAACCCTCCAAAGCCATCCGGACGTCTCTGTCAGACAGATGGCGAAGCAACTGCGGATTTACAGTCCGGGAAATGACAGAGTCTCACCGATGCGGTTTAATCCATTATATTTTCCATCTGGCATTATGCTTGAGGAACATAGCAGTCAGATTCTATCGTGTTTTGAGGCGGCGATGCCGATGGGCGGTCCGCTTCAGGCATTGATTGCCGAGGCGGTGGAAGAGGTTTATAAACACCGCAAACTGTCGGGTATTAATCCCAATTTTCCACGTATGGATGAACTGGCCGAAGCCGCGGGCCGCATTATGGAGAATAAGAAATATGAAGGCGAGATAAAATCAAATTTGCGGGCTGCGATTGAAGTACGCCTTGGTATGCTGACCCGTCAGGCAATGGGACGTATTTTCCAGGTGAATCAATGTGTTCCGTCGATTCCCGAATTATTGAGTCAACCCACTATTATTGAAATGGACTCATTATCACAGGGGCATGCCTGTTTATTGACCTTGTTTTTGCTATCTGCTATCAGAGAACATATCAGAATCGATCCTCAACGAAAATATAAAGGTTTGCATCACGTTACGGTTATAGAAGAGGCTCATAACATAGTCGGCAGAGCCGGGGCCGCAAAGGCCTCCGATGAAATCGCCGACCCGAAAGCCTTTGCTGCGGAGTATATTTCACGCATGCTGGCTGAGCTGCGTGCCCTGGGTGAAGGCATCATTATTGCTGACCAACTGCCATCGGCGGTCGCGCCGGAGGTTGTGAAAAACACCGGAACCAAATTAGCTCACCGCTTGGTCAGCAATGAAGATCGGGAGGATTTAGGGGGTGCGATGCTTCTGGGGAGCACGGAAATCGAAGAGATTGCCAGGCTTAAGCCCGGCGAGGCATATTTTTATACAGAAGGTCTGCATCTGCCAAGACGTATTCGTTGTCTAAATGCTAATGCCTACCTTGGGTTGACAGATTTTGTGGATTCTCAGTCTTTTGGGCGCGTTCTTGCGGAACAGCAATGGTTTCGTGAAAACAAAATGAAAAGAATGTCTTCATTTAGTGAAAATTTACGCAAGGTACAAAAAGATGCTCGCCATGAGGCGGAAGAATACAGAAAAAGACTCGGAAAAATACAGAGAAAATACGATGAGATCACGGAGGAGAAGGAGTATGACGGAGAAGTTATTTTTAGAAAAAAAAGCGAGAAGCTCATTGGAGACATCGCATCCTATGCGGAAGAGCTTGACGAAACCATAGATAAATTTGACGCTAAATATGAAACTCTTCGCTCTTTTAGCCTGAACAGCATTGATGAGCTGACAGAGGTAGACAGAGGGCCTTTTGCTATCTGGGACGAGAAAATATATCCTGATCTGAATGAATTAGCAAAAGCTTTTTATAGTATTGAATCTGACCTTGAAGAACTATAGCTATTAGGAGATGGTAAAATGGAAACATCAGAACTATCAAGCGAACACAAAGAGGCCATGAAAAGAATAGCCGAAATAAATGATTTGTTTGGAGAGGTAGATCAATGGGCAGGCGATGAGGCAGATCGTAAAATCAAGAAAATGATCAAAGACTGGGAAAAACTCATATCAGAAAAGGAAATCGTTATATCAGAAAAATTTGTGAAAGAATGTCTTCATTTGATAGACGAGAGCATCTCTTTTCGCGAGGATATTGTTAAAAAGAAACAAGAGTATGTAAAGAGTGCTCAGGACAATATTTCTGCAATTAAAGAACTTGCCAAAGGTGACAAAGACATCCTGTCCATTCTGGAAGAGGTAATTGGCATTTGGAGCAAGTATGGTCAACCTCGGCTCGAACTGCTTTTTGATAAGTCAGAAGAATTGGAGGCATCCATCTGCGATGTCATAGAACTTGTGATGGAGCCTATAGAACTTATTCAAGAAAACTCGTAATAGGAGCTGGCATTGTGACAATAAAGGATAACAAAGGCAAAAGAGACCTTAAGGACGGTGTTGATAAACGCAAAAGGGGACTTGATAAACGTGAAGGGTATATGAGAAAAGTGGTGAAAGAAAAGAAGGAAATCTCCGATGTTTCACGCAAGCTTCGCTATCCACTCAAAGACAGTATCCCTGACATAAAAAAATCTCTTTCGGAGTCTTCTAAAGCCGTCGAGAAAGAGTTTATGAAGCAAAATGAAGATCTTGAGAAACAGCATAAAGATTGTGTGAAAGCGGAGGAAGATTTCAAGGGTCGCACCAAAATGGCCCAAGATAACGCCAAGAAAGCAAAAAAGGCGAAAACTAACATAACTGAAAGTCATAAAGCTAAACCGATTCTTGACAGAGCACGAATTATATCTCTGGAGGATGCGAAGTTTACTGATACGCATCGAGACAGGCAGCAGAGGGACCGAAAACGCAGCATAGATAATCGTAACCAGCTAAGATCGAAGCTGCAAAGTATTCAATTGAAGCTATGACATTGCAGCAGAAATAAAGACAGGTACGTTTTATCTATGTGATTTCTTTAAAAGGCAGTTATGGTTAAATATAAACCTAAACCTGAAAAAACCAAAAAACAGCATGAAAATGAAGTAAATGATCTTGGCCGAAAGGCCAAAGACCGTATTAAGCATTTGGGTAATGTGGTAAAAAAAGACAACAAGGCTGTTAATGATTTCTCTAAGAGTATTAGATCGGCCACTACTGTTGAAGGAGCGAAACAGGTAAAGGAGGCTGCCGTTCAAACAAAAAAAGCGGTAGGCCAGGAATATCATCAACAACAGAAAAATCTTGAAGGTTTACTAAACGATGAAGATAAGAAAAAAAATGAGTTAGAGAAATATATTAGATATTCCAAATTCGATTACACTGAATTGACCAAAACCTTAAATGATGTTTATCGCAACAAATCGGCACATGATAAAATTGATAGTGCCAGGCGACTTACTGCAAGAGATATATACACATTGAATTCTCTGCGTGGGCAGGTTGCCAGATCATTGCAACGAACCTGCCGGCAAGGCAAGCAACTGGGGCAGGAATTCAGAAGCACGAATCTTTATGGCATAGACGATGACTATATGGCCAGTGAGGCTAAACGCAAAGAAATGTCTGAGGTTGATAAAGCGATAAAACAGGCTCAAAAAGAAATGCCAAAACGTTCAATAGATGATTTGGAAGGAGAAATGCTGCCTGAAGAAACTGAAAAAGACAATTTGAGTTCCCGTGCTAAAAAGGAGATCGGCAAACGCGATGCAGTAATTGAGGAGCTTGAAGAAAAGCTGAAAAGTGCGGGTTCTCAGCCGTCGGTACAGCATGTGGTAAAAAGAACTGAAAAGCCAAAACAAAATTATGGCCGTCCTTCAGTGATACCAAGAGATCAAAATGATGTATACAACCATAAAGATACATATGATTAAAACGGAATAATCCTTATTAAGCGAAGATATGCCGAAATTGTACCATTGAGACATTTGGTAACGTAAATAGTCGTCCCAGAAAAAGTTTTAAGTCTTTTATATTAAGCGTGTTATGTTC
>CAYVUI010000193.1:0-3667 GCA_964454745.1 uncultured Pirellulales bacterium
GCTGCCGCAGGCGGGACACGTTGGCGGTCTTCCTCTTGGCATTGATATCACCTCACGGGACATGGAAGGGACATTAATATATAAAGGTATCGTTTTCTCATAGACCCCCGGTAAATTGCCGATGGAACTTCATACATTTCCATCGGCATTCTGCTGCACGCATAAACTCTGCACTTGGCGCAAACCCTTCCTGTAAGTGTGGAGTTTATACGTGAAAGACCAAATATTGATCTGCATGGAATTCTTTTCAATACAGAAAATATCTACCAATGGCTTCATTTGTCATTCCCGGAACCTGTACATTGTCTTCCATCGGCAAATTACACCGCTTATAAACTCCACACCGCTCATAAACCAAGCCGGTGTGCGTGTGGAGTTTACACGTCAGCATATTATAAATTGATAGTTATCTCTTTTATATTTATTTTCAATATTGAAAGGTATACTATCGATTAATCGTTACCACTCAAACGTAAATACACAAAAAAGAACACATCACTTTTCTTAAAAGTATTTTTACGTGTAAACTCCACGCACACACTCTTTTTAGAAATATACAGAAGCCACTGACTCGTTAACTCCACACCGGCTGAGCAGAAGAAAACCGCTGGGAATAGATAGGATCAAATACAGCTTTATCAAAGGTCAGCAACACCCGATGGGCATAAGCCCGGCCAACCTTGGTCGAGATCAATGCAATCAGGCCAAGGCTTTGCAAGTAACTCAAATTCGAATTAAAATAGACATAACTGAACGGCTTTTCGCTGTTGGCAGTGGAAATCCTGCAATACGTTTTATAAATATCCCTGGCAAAAGCGGATTTACTTTTCAAAATCCCCTGCAGTATCATCAGGCTTATATCGGAAAGATCCGTGATCATATCCACAATGATATCCTTGCGGGCCTTCTCAAAACACGCCTCAATGCTCATTTTCTTCCGGGTAACAGAATAAAACAGTGTTTTGATGGCGACACGGGCATCGGAATTGGTTCGTTTGGTCGTCAGAGCAGAGATCTCGCTGAGATGTTTCTCTTCATACTGATGAAGACCCTGTTGGGCCCGCTGGTTCAGGATGTTATTGATCTGCTGGGCATCATAACTCTTAAAAAATACCGGAACCGGCTGTAAAGAGCTTTTCGTGGAGGCATCCAGTTCATGCAGGAACTTGTGATTGTTGGACAGCATGATCACCATATACGGGTTTTCGCTGCGGGAGAGGAAGTACAGAATCTCCTTGTTTTTATCCTTAGGGCTCATCAGGTTGATCTCATCAAGGATGACAACGGTTTTGCCGGTAAATTTCCTGCAGAATTTACCATACAATTCACTCAAACTCGCTCCCCGCGGCTGTACCCCCACAAGATTGGCAAAAATCTTACAGCTCGTATTGTGTTCCCGGCAGTTAGTATAGAGAATATTCAATTGGGTGTGTTCGGGCATAACCTTTTGAAGGAATTTCAAGGTCACCGTCTTACCGCAGCCCTTACTGCCGATGATGGCCTGATGGGTCGGGATCCTGCTGACTTCAAAACGCAGCATTTCATTGATTAGCTGTTCGGTTTCCCGGCGAATAATGGGTTCATCAGGAATATAGTTAAAATCAAACAGTGAAAAATCTTTGATATCTTTGAACCGGGCTTCCGCTGTTTTCATCTGTCGCTCAAAAAATGTACCGATCTCCATTGACGTATCAACTCCAGCTGTTGCATTAACCGAACCTAATATATTTAATACTTTCGCGCCCCTGAAAAGTAACAAAGTAATGCCATTAAATTCGAATACCGTATAAGAACGCTCCACCAAATATATTCTTTGAAAACGTAGCTTTTGCATTGTATAATTTTGAGTATAAAAAGGAGTTATTATGGTCAGTATTAATCCATCTGATGCTTTGATCATCAAAATTACGAAGGCCGAGCAATCGGCACTTCTACAACACTGCGCCGAGATAGATGACGACATTCGTAGTATACTATTTTCATCGGCCAGCGGCATACTCACTTTGACACGACAGCAGTGCGAAAAACTCCGCTGGGGGATCAATATCGAGTTAGACCGAGTAAGCAACCAGGATAGCCGGGACCTGCTGTCCAGCATTTACAATAAACTTTGCCCGAAACCAGCCATTCGTGATCTAGTCGAACAGCTGGGTAAAGAAAGTTTTCATGACCTTGAACACATACAGCATAAACTGGATGAGATGACCCGCAAGCAAAATAATACCCCCGATCCTGATTTGGGAGGATTGAGCCCCAATCAGGTTGCCGATCTGATCCACTTCTCATGGGACAGTTGTGAGTTTCCGATTCGGTTCAGCAAAAAACTCTATCTCTTTGACCTGCAAAAATCACTGTTTTTCAAGAACACCAGGATCTTCTTAACCGCCCTAATGCAGCTGCAAGAGCAAAAGAACGCAACTGTAAAGGGCAACCTGTCCCGAAAAACCGTACAAATCCTGTTGGATCAATTTGAATTTGAACCGGGAAAGCGTGGAAATATCACAAGAGAAAACAAAGTATTGAACGAAATGGATGTATGGCCGATTCATATTGTGAAAATCATCTGCGAAATGGCCGGATTCATCAAAAAAAGAAGCGGAAAATTTTATGTCGTAAAGAAACATCAGAAACTGGTTGCAGAGGAAAATGCAGGTGAGCTGTATTGCCGGCTTTTCCATACCTACTTTCGAAAGTTTAACCTGTCCTACGGAGACCGACTTCCTTCTGCAGAATGCATACAGTCCACCATTGCCTATACCTTCTACAGGATTGGCAAAATTGCCGACCATCCGGTGAATATGGATAACATTGAATCAAAGATATTCCTTCCTGCCGTATGCAGTGAAATCTATGATGAAAATGCGAGTCCTTATTTCAGAATGGAATGGCTGATCAGGGCAAGAGTAATTCACCCTCTCGAACAATTCGGACTGATAAAATGCTATACACATAAGTATAAAGGTTTAACCGAAATTGAAAAAATTCAAAAGACAGACTTATTCGACAAATTTATGACCTTTACATTTTGAGGATACCGTTCATGTCCGCAGTCAAATTATCAGAAATAATCGAGGCCATGACTTTTCAATTCGATGAAAGTTATTCATACCTAAACTCCAGGACCGGACAGGTGTTTGTCATTTCACAGGAAGAGATTGACGCCGCCCAGGAGAATCAACCCTTAGGAGATTTCCCGCAATGGCAGCAGGACAACCTCAAAACCGCGCGTCAGATCGTATGCAACGAGAATCCGGATTTTATCTCACTACCGGATCGATTTGATATCGATGAATACCATATGATGGAATGTTTCATCTCTTCAGTGACAAACGAAACTGCCCGGCAAGAGCTTTTCAATTCGATCAAAGGCAAAGGGAGCTTCAGACGGTTTAAGTTGACTTTGGACAACATCGGTTTACTCACACAGTGGTACCACTACAAAGATGCGGCTTATAAAGATGCCGCGATTCAATGGTGCAAAGATCACGATATCAGCTACATCGATAAGTAAAAATATCATTTCAATCATTATAATTATCAGCTTCCATCGCATCCTTCGTGCATTCATAGAGTATGCCCCAGTCGACATGGCCGTTCAGTAACCCCTTTTCGGCCAAACGGGCCCATCTGCAAAACTCATCCCGGCTTTTCGGTATCCTCCCCATCG
>CAYVUI010000194.1:0-3649 GCA_964454745.1 uncultured Pirellulales bacterium
AAGATGTCTATGGATGCTTCGCAAAAGATTTTTGTAGTTGTGGGAGTCACGAAGAATTGCTCGTCGCACTCAAAAAGGCCGGAATAACCGAGGCCATCATCGAACAAATCCTCAGCGAAAATCCAAAGCGGGCATTTACGGTCGGGAAATGTCGTTGATTTCCGCAAAAATAATGGACATTCTTGACAAAATGAATCCGGGTGTGTATAATTATAATCGCTACTCTGGATGAATGATTCCGATGCAAAAATGAGAGAATCCAACAGCCTGTGCCGGTCTGAAGTGGTAGATGCGTTCTTGGGGTTGGTTCAGGCAATAAAGGAGGGATAGCCATGAAAAGGCTGGGTGTTTTTTTTATTGCGGTTTTATTTTGCGGTCTGTCCATGGGGCAGGTTATTTATGTGGATCAGGATGCCAAGGGGCTCAATAACGGCAATTCCTGGAGAGATGCGTATCTCTATCTGCAAAGCGCACTGATGGCCGCCGGGCACAACGATGAGATCTGGGTCGCCGAGGGGACCTATTATCCCACGTTCCAATATAATCCGCCCGATGCAAGAAGCGCGGCGTTTCGGATGAAAAACGGTGTCGAAATCTATGGCGGCTTTGATCCCGGCTCCGGTGTGACGGCGTTTAAGAACCGCAAGTGGACAACCTATCCGTGCATTCTCAGCGGTGATATCGGCATCAAAGACGCCAAAGTGGACAACTGCTACCATGTCTTTTATCATCCACTGGGGCTTGGTTTGAACCATACCGCTCTTCTGGATGGTTTCTACATCGAGGATGGCAATGCCGACGGCGTTACTTCCAGCAGCTACGGCGGGGGAATGTACAATGAAGGGTGTTCACCGGGGATTTTAAATTGCTGTTTTCGAAGTAATTTTGCCTATGACGGCGGCGGGGTTTATAACCTCGACGGCTCGGCGGCGGGATTTGTCAATTGCGAGTTTTTAAGTAACCAGTCGCTGGGCGACGGCGGCGGGGTTTTCAATGATAACAGTGATGCGGTGTTCAACGGGTGCACTTTCGGAGGTGACGGGTTCCTGGATGGCAATACCGCCAGTTACGGCGGTGGGATCAGCAGCATGGACAGCGACCCCTATATCACGGATTGTACCTTCCAGCGGAATAAGGCTGAGCTTGGCGGGGCGGTCTACAATTACAATTCAAACGGGACGATCAACGAATGCACCTTTCAGCAGAATAAAGCCCAGGGGGCGAGTTTTCACTGCCGCGGCGGGGCGATTGCCCTTTATGCCGGTTCTGCCCCGAGCATTACCAGCGGATTGTTCACTTACAACCTGGCCATTGGCGACGCCCAGGGCAAAGGCGGCGGGATTTACTGCGATTCTACTTCGCAAGCCAATGCATCGGAAGTTCGTTTTGAGAACAACATTTCCCATGACAACGGCGGAGCGATCTACCTCGACGGCGGAACCGCAAACCTCGATTCCGGCTGTGTACTCTACAGCAACGATGCCGACAAAGGCGCTGGCGTGTACTGCGTGGACGGCGCGACGCTCAACGCTGACGACTGCACTTTTGAGGAAAACTCGGCCGATGAATACGGAGGCGCGGCATTTTTGGAAGGCTCGACTGCGGCGATTACAAATTGCGAATTTCTGACCAACGACGCCGACAACCAGGGCGGGGCATTGGCGTTTCATCTCTCCTCCGGCGGCAGCGTATCGGGCAGTACGTTCACTGGAAATATGACAAACGTTACCAACGGATTCGGCGGGGCAGTGTACTGCAATTTCTCCACGCCGACGTTTTCCGATTGTGGCTTCCAGGGTAACAGTTCGCACAATGGCGGGGCGGTTGCCTGTGAAGATTACGCGGATATCGAGCTGCTGCATTCGACTGTGACAGGCAATACCGCGGTCCAGGACGGCGGCGGCGTTTCGATCATGGCCGATTCCTCGGCGGATTTGGTAAGCTGCCTGATTGCGGACAATGAGTCCCAGGGCCTCTCTGGCGGCTATGGTGTCGCCGGCGGGCTTGGTGTCGTCCAGGGTTCTTCCGCGGTGGTCAAGTGCTGCACCATTGCGAACAATATCTCGACTTCCACCCCCAGTGGCGTGTACAGCTTTCTCGGCAGTATCACGGTAAGTAATTCCATCATCTGGGGCCATACGGGCACCGACATCAGCGGCGATTCCATCACGATCAATTACAGCGATATCGAGGGCGGCTTTCCCGGTATAGACAATATCGATTCCGACCCGATGTTCTTTGACGCTGCGAATGGCGATTATCACCTGACGCGAACCTCGCCCTGCGTGGATGCAGGAAACAATGCCGCGGCCTCGGGAATTGCATCGGACATGGACGGCCAGGCACGAATCATCGACGGCAACGGCGATACGACCGCAACCGTGGACATGGGTGCCGATGAAATGCCAGAGATGCTCCTGGAAGTATGGGTCGATGACGACTACAGCGGTAACGGCGGCAATGACGGACACGAATGGGGCGTGGAAGCTTTCGCCTTGATCCAGGACGGTGTCGATGCGGTTGCGCCCGGCGGCATCGTGCATATCGGGCCGGGTACGTATAGCGAAAATGTTATGGTTGATAAGAACCTCGAACTCGACGGTGCCGGGGCCAAAGAGGTAACCGTAGACGGCGGCGGCAGCGGCGGGGCGGCGATCCACTTCAACGGCATTGGCATTAGCGGCACCTCAAGTATCAGCGGGCTTACGGTCACCAACGGAAGCGGCTTTGATTTTGGCGACAGCACCACGGGAGGAGGGGGTATCCAGGCCCGCGGCTGTACGCTGGTGGTTTCCTATTGCGTTATTACCGGAAATGATGCGTATTACGGCGGGGGACTCGAAAGCGAGAACGGCTCCAATGTTACGGTGGTCAACACACTCATCGAGGGTAATACCGCACGGTATGGCGGGGCGTTTGATGCCTTCGGCGGCTCGGAGCTTACCGTCCTGAATTCCACGGTCGTCAATAACACTGCGGATTCTGGCGGCGGTTCGATTAATTCTGAGGGCAGTTCCGTTGCCGAGGTGCTTAACAGCATCGCGAGGGGCAATCTTCCGGATGAATTCAATGTGGATGGAACGAGCACGGTGACGGCGCAGTTCAGCAATATCCAGGGCGGCTGGCCGGGGACGAACATCATTGATCTTGATCCGAAATTCGCTGACAGTCCCGGCGGAGACTTTCGTTTGCTCAATTCTTCGCCGAGTATCGATTCAGGCTCGAATCCGCTGCTTCCCGCTGAGTACACCACGGATTTAAACGGCCTGCCGCGAATCGCCTCGAAGCTGTGCGGGGTCAATCCGGATATTGATATGGGTGCGTATGAATTCAACCGTATGGCGGTCGGTGATTTTTCCGATGACTGCGTGATCGATTACTTCGATTTCAAACTTTTCGCAGCGGGTTACCTCGCCGGCGATGCCGGCCTAGATGTGTATCCCCCCGGTGGTGACGGGGTCGTCGACATACACGATGCGCAAGTACTCGGCGAAAACTGGCTTGAAATCTTTGAGTAAACCGTTGATACCAGATATATTGATAATCTGAGTATTTTTCACAGACAGGAGCTTTTTTTAAAATTTTTTTGAAAAAGCGGTTTTTTGCAGTTGACAAATAGTAATAGCTACTATATAAGATTTAAAACTAT
>CAYVUI010000195.1:0-3637 GCA_964454745.1 uncultured Pirellulales bacterium
GAAGAAAAAGGGCAAAAGCGAAAAATATCGAATTCTTATAGCGCTGTCATATTAAGTATCTATTTATTATATTTTTAATTTTTCTAATTTCATATATTAAAATATATCCACTGTCTAATCAGGGATATTCAAAATTAGATTATACAAAAATGTATAAATCTATGGATAAAGAAATCACTTTTTATGGTGCGGTTATAGATGATAATTCTATACCTTTGAGTGATGTAGAGCTAAAAATATGGATAAAGAAACATCCATACACGGAAGAAATATCCCATCCTAAATGGGCTACTACAGACAAAAATGGGCTATTTGAAATTAGCGGACATGGTTCATCTCTTTGGGTAGAAAAAGCATTTAAGTATGGGTATGAATATGAATATCACCGTAACCCAAAAGCATTTTACTTTCATGAAGGGGAAAGTAATTACTATGTTCCAAACAAAAGTAATCCTGTCATTTTCGTGATGCGAAAAAAAGACCCAGCAAATATTATTATAAAAGACAGTACAGGCATGCAATTTACAGAGGACTATCCTCAGCAGAAAACAATTACTTTACTTAGGAAAAAGTGGATCAATCAATATGGTATATTACACGATGGGACAACCTTGCAGGAGTATCTGGATGGCAAAGAGATACAGTTAAAATATGGAAAAGAGCATCAGGATATTGAAATCACCGTATCTCTTGAGGATAACGTTTTTTATGTGCAACTAAAAGCCTTAGACAAAAACAGTGGATTTGCACCAATAGATAAATATCAATATCACCCTTTGAATGCAGAATACAAAAAATCAAAACTTTATGAAATTAAGAATAATAGCAGTGATTCCAGATATCTTTGTTTTAAAGGGAGATCAGGTTCTTTATATTCGAAAATGCAAATATTTATAGGGAGAACTAACGAAATGATTACAATTAATATAGAATATATAACAAATCCTGAAGGCCGACCAAATTTTGATGAAGACTGGATTTATCAGTATGCCGTAAAAAGATATCGAGATAAGGTTAAAAAGGAAAGAGAACAGATAAAGAGTCAGGCTCGGCGGAGTAAGAAAGAAATAACAGAACAAGAGGTTCTTGAGAAAATAAGTACTATCACACAACGAAAAGAAGAAATTATTCAAGAGCATATAGATCAGAATATTGCAAAGCAAAAAGCACGGAGAAACCAAAAATGAAATATGCAAAGTTTTTTAATTGCTACGTATGTATAGCGTTTTTTATGGCTATCGTCTCATTGTGTTCGGGAGCTAAATGTGCTTTTTATGGACAAGTGGTTGATGAATTTGAAAATCCGATTCCGAATGTTCAAGTCCACTATCAACTGGTCATGAATGATATGGTTAAAGATGTCGCCATCACTGATAGGAATGGCAGATTTATTATTGAGGATATCTCAGGCCATGTTATTGTTCGAACAGTTAAGAAGAAGGACTGTAAATATGAGGATAAATAAAGGTACCTGACCCCTTTATTTGACACAAAGATGCCGCCGATAAAGGCCGGGCGGCCCTACCGCAAGGTAATCGCCCACAGCCAGGCGATTGAAGAACTGAATCGCTACCGGTGATCGACATTCAGGCCCGCAGAACGCACAGGGCAAGCCGGATTACGGGGAAAAGCTGTGTCGTTCTGTTTCGAGACGAAAAATATGACAATGTCTATCGCATCGCTGCGCTGTATGGCAATGTTATGGAGGTGATTGATATGATCCGAAACAAACAGTTGTAATCCTGTGCTCCAGCTGGATTTATCGAATATCCCTGTCATATACAACAGGCCCGGAAGCCCTTGGTAATCCGGGCCTGAAAAGGATTATACCTGTTCTTACTCTCTGCCAGAGGCCTACGGGGCAAGCTCCGCTGTCGGTTCAATTTGCATCAATTCCTGATACGGCATTTCCACCACTGTAAGGTCACCAAAAACGACTTTATATGTATTGCCTTCCACCCGCCAGCGCATCAGCACGGCATCGCCATCGCCCGGCGTGACACGGTCTCCATAGTAAGCCGGGTCCTTCTTTTCCTGAACGAGCTTCATATTAAACATCGCCAGGGAATTGATTGGGGCAAATTCCTTTTGTGTGTACTGCATGACGGCCTGCTGCCCCTCAGATTCCATTTTCTTCATCTTCCGGGCAAATTCCCTGGCATACTCCGTTTTCGGTTCGTCGATGAGTTCTTTCATCTTTCTCATCATTGAAGGGACCAGTGAGGCGATGTTAATCGATTCCGGGTACTGGTCAAAATACTTCGCATAAAGCTGTAATCCTTCGACGGCAGCCTGCTGGGTCATTTCCGGCATTTTCATACTTTCCATTTCCGTATAATCTTCTGGAATTGCATAAGTAAAATCATCTACTGAAACCAGCACATCCCACTGAAAACTATCAATCACATACTCCATCTCCATACCGGCAACCTTCAACCATACTTCTGACCGAACCGGCAGCCAGGTGTTAACATCCACCCAGAGTCTCGCGTCCACTTCCTGTGCCACACCCATGGAGTAAGCTGGATCTGCCGTATGAAACCCCTGCACTGTTACCCCATTGATCTCAGAAAAACCCAGGTCCGTATATTCACTGTTGAGCATCTGCCGAATCATTTCGCGAGGATCATTGTTTTGCTGTTTTGTCTTTTCAAGCATTTCTTCAGTCATTTCAATTCGCTGATACTTCTTACTTTCCGGTAAGATGGAAAGCATCACATTATCCTCAGGCAGAAGGTAAGACAACTGAGTGGTTGTTTCGGTTTTTCCCTGCGGAGCGGGAGCAGTCATAATACTTTCCATTTTCATGCCATACTGCTGAGAAATGGTGACGGTCATGTCCGCATGAGCAGGTCCATTCATTTCATCATTGCCGGCTAATTCTCCCATGTTGGCGATTGTCATCGTCATTTTGTACATGAAGGCCTGAGCCTGTTGAACCCGGGTGTAAACATCCGCAAGAGCGACACTTTCGGGCCCCGGACTGAACAAAAAGAAAATTGAAATACCGAAAAGAATCATCGCAGCCGCAGCCAATTTGCTGATCGATTTCATTTTGCATACCCTTTCAATAAATGGGAATCGTTTTTGTTGTTTTTCAATTTTTTCGAGGGTTTTGCGCACGATCTCTTCCGAGGGACCTTTCGGAACGCTGCCTTCTGAAAAAGCGTCAATGGCTTTGGATAAAATGTCTTTTTGATTATTCATTGGCAACCTCCCGTCGATTTTCAACGGCGACCGATTCAAGGATATCCCGTAGATTTTTTCGGGCACGATTCATCAATACCCCGACATAATTTTCCGTAACATTGATTTCCTGTGCAATTTGACGGTAGCTAAGTTCATTTAAGATACGAAGGCAGAAAACCTGGGCCTCCAGCGGAGCAATTTGTGCCAGAGCCGACCGCAATTCCAGGGCCAGCTCGGCCGATTGTGCCTCCTGCAAAGGCGACATTTCAGAACTCTCCATGTGCCGGCAATCCACATTTATTGTAGAGGCCCGGAGTATTCTTTTATGTCTGCGAATACAATCAATGGCCCTTTGGGCTGCCAGCAAGCTCAAAAAAGCCTTCATATCTCGAATTTTGTAACCGTTCACAGGGCGTGAATGTGGATTATGGCCCCAATAATGTAGGAA
>CAYVUI010000196.1:0-3630 GCA_964454745.1 uncultured Pirellulales bacterium
TCGCGCCAGATGGGCAACAGGATGGGAGCGTGGACGTTTTTGAAAAAGAAGAACAAAGCTCGTCGGGTCATGCTTCTCTTCTCCAGGCTTTCTGTTATCACTGGGTGGAACCCATCAGTTCACTTTTCAGGCCGAGGATTTCGGGTGAATTCTCCCCTTCTGCGAGGGCCTGTTTCAGGTGTTGCTGTGCTTTTTCGAGATTGCCCTTCTGCTGGTAATGCCGGATCAGCCGTACCCGCTTGCCGTTTGTAGGCCTGCTGGCCGGAGCTGCTGTCTGTGCAGGAGTCGCCAGGGCTGGTGTGCTCACGGGTTTCCTTCGTGGCCACAGGAGTACGTCCAAACAAATTACCGGTGGATCGGCAAAGATTGGCTGACTTGCCTGCTCAATAGCCAGGGCTATGACTTTCCATCCGGCGGAATTACGTCTCCATGCTCCAGTAGTCCAGACGGGAGGATTCGGAAACGGAAGATGCTTTCCGTGGGAATTATGCAGAAGGAGAGGGGGAATTAGCTCCGGGTCGGCATGCAGCCTCTCGTCTTTTGCAGGCAAAATCACCCCTTGAGGACCTTCGACATCCAGGTAGCGGGGGAAAACACCGCTTTCGGTATCAGCATCTTTCAAGTGGTTTAACAGGTGAAACAGCCACCGGTTTGAGCTTTCAAATTGTGGGTCATACAGCACCACGTATTCGCCATTCAATGTGTCCAGATTTGAAGTGGGCAGCCATGTGTAGGGTTCGGGCAATGCGGGAAGATTCTGTTCGTGGGCGCAGAGGACATAGGGTTTCACCTCCGCTTGTGCATGGAAGTCAAGCTCCGAGAAATGGGGCAGGATGTCTGCTGATGGGAAGATGACATCCACCCTGCGAGACCATGACGACCCTCTTAGTTGTTTGTCGTTGTTCACCAATCGCCACATGAGGTTGATAATTCGATACGCGGCCCGGCCATCGGTAGGTATATCCAGCAGGGAGCGGTAGTGTGCCGCTCGTTCTGCTTTGGTTTCGGGGTTTTCTATGGCTTGCTGGACACCCGCCAACAATTCATCCATGTTGTTGGCCTGGAATGCCATATCTCGCCATGCCCATTCAATATCATTCGGGTCGAAATTGTCGTAGTCGCGTGCGTTGGGATTGTTGAAGAGAACAACCGGCTTCCCCAGCAGCATTGCCTCAAAAGCGACAGAGGAGACATCCGATACTACAACATCTGCCGCCGCAAGATAGGGAGTGATATCGCAGTCATTTATAAAGTGGATCGTATCATGCTTTTCTGCGAGTTTTTGATGGTGCTCGATGAATGGTGGTAATGTGCTCCCATGTAGCTTGATGCATAGAGTTTGGTCAGGTGTCGCCAAATGACGAATTCGCATCCAGATGACGGGTATTGAGCTCAATGCAATATTGAAGGTCGGAGCATAAAGCACCATTTTCCGATCTGTGGGAATACCAAGCTGCTCCAGTATCGTTTTTGGGCTGGGAAGAGAACCATCGAAAAGCGGGTCCAGTTTTACAAAGCCAGTGACCTCTACAGGAATGTGAATGCCCGCGTCCTCAAGCAATCTTTGCTTGTGGAATGTACCGGGCACACACAACAGATGCTGCAAATTCTCGCGTCGTGAAAAGGAGTTGCTGGTAAAATACTGTCCCTTGGAAATCAGTCCATGCCCCACATTGATAACAAATGTGCATTTGGGCAGGAAACTTGCCAGATTGTCCGCCATGAACCCCACATCGGCGGTTAGACCATTGGCGTCCTCGTGCAAGGGAAGACCGAGTTTTGCAAGGTTACTTCGTTCCGATGTCTGCATCGGTGCAACCAATTCGAGCTTGACGTTGGGCTCGTGAACAAGACGGCGCAGAATCGGCATCAAGACTGGCACATGCACGTTGCGCATGAACAACAGTACAACGCGAATGGGTTTCTTTTTATTAACAGGCAGAGTTGTCTTTGCGGCACGATCCCCAGGTTCAACAGGTGATTGCTGTTTTGGAACACCACCCGGGGCGGATGCTTCGGGTGGAATTGATCTAGTATGCTCCGGCTTTTCGGTTGACACGCGAGATTTGCGGTCAAGCAATTCACGATAGATCTCGAGCGTGGCTTCCATGTCCGATTCCACGGTGAGTGGAGGCTCAATATGCTGGGAATACTCACGCGCCAAGTCCGGGTTGCGGACTACTTTTAACAACATCTCCTGCAGGGAGGATACCGACTCGCTCTCAAATAACAACCCCGTCTTATCGTGCTCAACCATTTCGGGAATGCCGCCAGCACGAGAACCAATAACAGGTGTACGGTTCATATTCGCTTCCAGAACCGTCGTGGGATAGTTGTCCATCCGTGAAGGAACCACGACCATATCCACGGTTGAGTAAAGCTCCGGAAGGCGATCCGGTTCATAAGCACCATGATAGGTTACATTTGGTATGGCTTCAATTATCGGGAGTAATCGTTCGCCGAAATGGGGTTCGTAGATCTTGCCGTGTATTTCCAGTCGTACATTGGCCAGCTCTGGATGGTTAAAGGCTTCAACCAGCAGGTCTACGCCTTTCCTCAGGATGATTTGACCAAAGAAACCGAATACAAGGCCATCATGCTTCTGCTTGGCAAGGGGTTGAGTGGCTTTTAAACCATTGCGATGCACCCTTACTCCATGCATACCATATTGCGCGAAACGATCGGCGAGAAACTGGCTGGGGGCCAGAGCGATATCAATCAAGTCGAATGACTGCTTCATGACTTCCCGCCGCATTTCCTCGTAGCGAGTTGCAGTCCCTAAATATTTCTCGTTTAGCTTGTTCTGTAAACGAGTCAGATAGCATACAGCGCATTTTTCGGGAGTCTCAGGACCGCTGCACGCACGTTCCTGTTCATCAACCATATGCCAACTGTCACACAGCAGCCAAAAATCATGCAGCGTCATCAGAATTGGTATACCTCGTTCCTTTAAGGCGAGAAGGACTGTTGAAGATAATTGCCCCAACCCATGCACATGTACGAGGTCATAGTGACGGTTCTGCAACCAGTTCAGCACAGCTTCCCCGGCTTTCTGGTTCACATATTTCGTATGCTCGGGATCTGATGCTTTCAGCAGTTCAAATACATCCAACCCCTCAAATTTGTTCTGCCGAATGGAATAGTCTGGTTCGCCTTCCTCACGAAAAACAGGGTGGAGCACATCGACTTGAATGCCGCGCTTCATCAGGCGCTTCGCCATCTGAAGCGCATAGAGCTGAGCACCCGCATAGCGGTAGGGCGGAAAATCGTGACAGATATAGAGCACCTTCAGTGATTGTGATGGTCGCTCAAGATGAGAGTCAACAGATGATTTTATCTCGCCACTTTCACCATTCTTCTCCAGCATCTCCAGCGCATTTTCAGCGATGGTCTTCGGTTCTGAAATGGCTGAGCCAAGAATGTCCTGCGGTGCTCCCGATACAACTGTCTTGATACGAGGAGCAGGGTTGCTGCCTGCACGCACCCCTCGTTTCAACTCAGGCTGATTTTTCTGGAACCAATCCGCCGCCCACTGCACCTCCTCGGGCGGGTAGTAGCTGGGCCAGGCGGCGATACGCAGCGCCGTGGCGAAGGCGTGAGGGACGTTGCCCGTATACGGTTTCCGGCTTT
>CAYVUI010000197.1:0-3615 GCA_964454745.1 uncultured Pirellulales bacterium
TCATCTTGGGGTCATACATGCGTGCGCGGAGGTAATACTGCTCGATCTCGCTGTCGTACCACTGGCCGGTGAAGAGCATTCGGTTATCTCTCCATCCGCGACTCGCTGACGCTCGCTTGGATGGAGGCCACGGTTTGTCTCGTTCGACGGGCTCACTCGACAAAGAGGAATTCGCTTCGCTCATGGCTAATATTATCGACGGCGTTTTAGTGGTGTGATGCGGGCGTCATAGGTATAGGCGTTCTGGATCGAGCCGTCATCATCGAGCATCAGCCGGACGGAACCGAGGCGATCGTGTACATAGAGCCTGTGATGGTCAATCAGTAACGGATCAGAGGTGTTATGCTCGCGTTTGGAGAGTACCTGGGCGGTATGGGGCGTATGGACATATGAAGTTTCTAAAGAACCGGTGTCATCCAATACGCATAATATTACCGGTAAGCCACCCGCAATGTCAAGAATATATTTTTTTGTGGTAACTGTAGTGCCAGTATCGACTTGCCGCCAGACGCGATTGCCCAGCGGATCGTACTTGACATTCAGCGTTGTTCCGCTTTTGGTCGCCGAGTGGAGCTTGTTGTCCCAGTTGAATTCTACGGTGTCAGTGGGATTGGAAGAAAAAAAAGGGACCTGCATCGAGTGGAGGTCCCTTTTATTTCGGTATCGTTGTCGGCGGGCACGGCCCACCCTGTGGGCAAGAGAGTAGAAAGTTGAAAGCAGAGAGTAGAGAAAGGAATCGGTCTTCGACCGAAGTTAATTTAATCGGCGTGGGCGGAACCCACCCTAAAAACTAATGCTTTCGCATTAGGAATCAACGGCATCCTGCGAGACTGCGGATATTTCATCAGAATTATCTTGCTGTGTATTTTCCAACCTTCTGCGATTATGGCCTGCGATGGAAAGCTCAAGCATGCCGATTAAAACAACGGCTGCGTAAAAAGAAAAGATGATAAATGGGCTGTGGGATGCCATTCCATCAGAAAATGCACTACCAAGGGCAATAAAAACCGCAATCTCAAATGTACAGAAATGCCCCAGTGAATGTATTGTACTTTCTTTGAAAGCGATGGGAAGAAATATTAGATAAAGAACGGCGGGGAGGATAATCCAAAATGCGTGAAAGGCAAAGGGAAGGAAATATGGCAATTCCTCAGGCATTAAGCTTGTCAGATAATAATAACCTGAAAGAAGCAAGGCAAAGATGTACATCTTTTTGATCAATATGTTATATACAGTCTTCATGTATATTCTTATTGAAACTTAAGCATAAGGCTACTTAAACATTTCAAAGCGGTTCTCTTTTGTAAAACACTTAACTTTGACATTACCAGTATCTGAATTAATTATGACGCAAATATATAAGTCATGCCATTGATAATCATCACTTACCAAATCCTGTAAATTGATTTCTTGTTTTTTCCATGGTTCATTTTGATCGTATCGATATGAAACAGTTGCGGTCTTTGTCAGAGGGTAACCAAGATCGCCCCAAGAACGTAACAGTCCAGGTGATGCATAATCGCTTACCTTACAATTTCCCATTTGAAAGACTATTTTAACTCCTCTTTCTGAGCCTGTATTTTTGAAAGCAAGTCTTACTGATTTTGGCTTAGGCATGCCATATTGATTTGGGCCGTAATAGTTTATGAGATAAAAAATTCCGCAGCTAAGGATAATCACTGCCGCGATGATAAGAGTTTTGTGTTTTTTCAGCTTATTCATCTATTCCCTTTGCATATGGCTGGATAATGGAAATCCCGCGTTCCGGGTGGGATTATATCGTGTTGGGGGGAGGATTGGAAGAAAAAAAAGGGACCTGCGTCCGGCGCGAGTCCCTTTGGATTTGTTAAACAGTCGGCGGTTCCTCATTTAGCCTGTCTATATCTTCTGCGGAGAGGCTATCTGACTCGCTATCTGCGCCATTTTTTGTTTTAGAAATGTCAATCCTTATACTGCTGACGACGGCCAGAGAAAGCATGCCAATCAGACTCATTGCAAGCATAATAAAGAAGGAAATCATCGGGGCCATTCCCGCCATTCCATCAAGGTCCGCATTGGCAAAATCACCGACGACGAATATTTCGAATAATATCCAATGGCCCAAAGAATGGATTGTGAATCTTGTTCTAAAGGCGATCGGCATGGCAATCCAATAGAAAATAACCCATGCGTGGAACAGATAACCCATCCACTGTGCGCTACTGACATTGTATAAAAGTATTACGACCCAATAGAGGAAGGGATATATATAAAGTTTTTTGAACAGGATATCGAACATGAATTTCATTTCTTTTCCAGTCGGTTATAATTCATAATTTTTCCGTGTTCCGGTTGGGATTATATCAGATTGGGAGAGGATTGAAAGAAAAAAAGGGACCTGCAGCAAGCGGAGGTCCCTGTTATTTCGGTATCGTTGTCGGCGGGCACGGCCCACCCTGCTTTTTCGGGGTTAGCCGAGGAGGCCGTATTCGGTCAGAATTTGTTTGAGGGTCAGTTTCTGCTTGTCGCTTAGCGGGGTCATGGGCAGTCGCAGTTCGTCCGAGGCCATGTTGAGCATCGAGCAGGCGGCCTTGATCGGGATCGGGTTGGTTGCCATCGTCAGCAGGTTCTTGCCCAGCTCGAAGAGCTTAAAGTGCCAGCGGCGTGCGGAAACCAGGTCGCCCTTTAAGATCAGGTCCGTCATGGATTTTACGTCGCCGGGTACGATGTTGGCCACGACGCTGACGACGCCCTTGCCGCCGACGCTTGCCAGGGGCAGGGTCAGTGAATCGTCGCCGGAGAGCAGTGTGATCTCGCAGCGGGAGAGGATCTCGCTGGCCTGGTCGAGCGAGCCGGTGGCTTCCTTGATCGCGACGACCTGTTCAACGTCTTCGTAGAGCTCGGCGATGGTGGCGGGGGCCAGACCTTTGCCGCCGCAGCGGCCGGGGATGTTGTAGAGGACCATGGGCAGGTCGACTTCTTCGCCGATGGCCTTAAAGTGGGCGTAGAGACCTTCCTGCGTGGGCTTGTTGTAGTAGGGGCAGACCTGCAAAGAGCCGGTCGCGCCGACCTTTTTGGCGTAGGCGGTCAGCTCGATGGCCTCGGCGGTGCTGTTGGAGCCGGTTCCGGCGATGACGGGCACCTTGCCGGCAGCGGTTTTGACGACGCATTCGATGACCTTTTTGTGCTCCTCGTGGGTCAGCGTGGGCGATTCGCCGGTGGTGCCCACGGGTACGAGGCCGTCGGTTCCGTTTTCGAGCTGGAACTCGACGAGCTCTTCGAGGGTCTTGTAATCGACTTCCCCGTCGGTTAAAGGTGTAATTAATGCGACATAAGAACCGCTAAACATTTTGATCTCCCTTTTTTATTAAGATTTGATGGTTTTCGGCTGATTGTTTTGGATGACTTCGAGGTATGCCTTGACCGCGCTGGCCAGGCCCATGTCCAGTGCGTCCTTGATCAGGGCGTGGCCGATCGAGACTTCCAGAAGGTTGGGCAGGTTTCGACACAGGTTGCCGAGGTTGTCGAGGTTGAGATCGTGGCCGGCGTTGACGCCGAGGCTGTTGTCCGCGGCGGTTTGGGCGGCGGCGGCGTATCTTTTCGTAAGCTGCTCGATATTTTCATTGCGTGAGAACG
>CAYVUI010000198.1:0-3523 GCA_964454745.1 uncultured Pirellulales bacterium
ATTGAAGATTTCAGAAAAAATGTTGTCAGTGCAAAAGATATTGATGAACTGATGGGCATCGAAGGAAACATCAGAAACATTTATTACGAATCATTTGATCATATCATACCGGATGATTTCCAAATGGATGGCCGCAGCAAGCGTCCTCCGAAAAATGAAGTGAACGCGCTGATTTCTTTCGGAAACATGATGTGCTACAGCCAATGCCTTCGGGCTATTCATCAAACACAACTTAACCCGACCATAAGTTATCTGCATTCGCCCGGCGAAAGGCGCTATTCCCTGGCCCTCGACCTTGCCGAAATATTTAAACCCTTACTGGTGGATCGCACCATCTTCAAAGCTTTAAACAAAAAAGAAATTCAGCATAAAGACTTCGATAAAAAGCTGAATAACATCCGGTTGAAAGAATCAGGCAGGAAAAAGTTCATTCAGTCATTTGAAGACAGATTAAATGAAACCATCCATCACCGGAAACTTAAACGCCAGGTAAGTTATAAACACCTGATCAGGCTGGAATGCTATAAACTGGTTAAACATATTATGAATCTGGAAATTTATGAACCATTTAAAATATGGTGGTAGAATGCAAGAATCGCACAAGAGCGGAGGGTTGAATGAAAAATAACAATGCAGCCTTGAAACAGTGAACAATAGAATAATGAAACAATAAATCCTCTTAAACATGTACATCATACTGGTATATGACGTTAATGAAAAACGTGTTGGCAAAATGCTGAAGCTTTGCCGACGCTATGTAAACTGGATACAAAACTCAGTGTTCGAAGGTGAAATCACCAGGGTAAAACTAAAGGAACTGATCCATGAAGCCAAAGGGATTATGGATGAGGAGGAAGACAGCCTGATCATTTTTAAAAGCAGGCAGGAGAAATGGCTTGAAAAACAGATCGTTGGAACAGAAAAAAGCGGACTTGAGAGATTTTTATAGTCGTCGGTTATAAAAAACAAGTTGTCAGGCAAGATATTTTCATCTTGTATTTTACAATATGGAATCATGTGAGGCCTTTAAACAAAGACCTTCTAAAAGCATCGTCGAAACACGGGCTAAATTGTATGATTACCGATTGTAAAGAAAAAACTGTAAATTTGTGCAAACAGCCCGTCTGAAAGCCTTGAAAAAAGGATTTTTTTTTGGGGATTTTCGGCGGCTATCAATCGAACCATCATGGAATTGAAACGTATTACTTAGCGGGAACTTGACAAGAAGTTATCTATCTATCAATCGAACCATCATGGAATTGAAACTTACGGCCCGGATCAATCAGATAACGACTTATTTAACTATCAATCGAACCATCATGGAATTGAAACCTAAAATAATATTCATAATGACGCAATCGGTACACCTATCAATCGAACCATCATGGAATTGAAACTCCACAACTGCACTATCTACTTCAAAATTAATACTTGCTATCAATCGAACCATCATGGAATTGAAACAGCCAACACAGGGCGGATAATGGAAATTCCACCATCCTATCAATCGAACCATCATGGAATTGAAACAAGACATTTTCTTAAAGAACAGGTTATCTAATTCTGACTATCAATCGAACCATCATGGAATTGAAACCTGGCGGTGTTTCTTTCACCTGTGGTGTTGGAGTACTATCAATCGAACCATCATGGAATTGAAACATGTTATTAATGCAGATAGCAAAATAGATTCATCTGGCTATCAATCGAACCATCATGGAATTGAAACTTTGATACACTCAGAGGTGTTGATCTTATCAATCGCTATCAATCGAACCATCATGGAATTGAAACTGAAGTAATACGGGGGCTAACTTGACACCCAGAAATCTATCAATCGAACCATCATGGAATTGAAACATGCTGATTGTGCCTGGTCATCTAATACAGCTAACTATCAATCGAACCATCATGGAATTGAAACAATGAGGTGTCCATTAATTTCGCACACCATTTTAATCTATCAATCGAACCATCATGGAATTGAAACGTGGTATTTGAGTAGAGAGCTTGATAACCATTTGCCTATCAATCGAACCATCATGGAATTGAAACCTGGTTGGTATCTTCGTATCGCTATCGGTGAGCGTGCTATCAATCGAACCATCATGGAATTGAAACCTTATAATCTGACTGAACACCATATTCACGTCCACCTCTATCAATCGAACCATCATGGAATTGAAACTTGCTCTCATAATAGCGATTATGTTATAAGCAAAAACTATCAATCGAACCATCATGGAATTGAAACCTGCGATGCCATGGCTTCTGCAATTTCCTTATAAGCTATCAATCGAACCATCATGGAATTGAAAATAATATCGATTACCCGAAATAGCTATCGCGGTACACTATCAATCGAACCATCATGGAATTGAAACGAGCATTCTTGAATGTCGCAGCTTTTAGCATTGTGTCCCTATCAATCGAACCATCATGGAATTGAAACTATTATTTACAAATGAAGCAGTAGCTTCTTCAGAGACTATCAATCGAACCATCATGGAATTGAAACCTGTAGAAGTAGATCATTCTCTTGTGTCGGTTGCTAACTATCAATCGAACCATCATGGAATTGAAACTCGGTTGCCAGACAGAGTGATTGCGGTGCAAGGGGGCTATCAATCGAACCATCATGGAATTGAAACCTTCATCGTACAATGTTTTTCACCCGCTGTAACCAGCTATCAATCGAACCATCATGGAATTGAAACATAGTTTTTGTAATTTGATCAACTAATGATTTAATACTATCAATCGAACCATCATGGAATTGAAACTCGGTTGCCCGAAGTAGCTATCGCGGTACAAGGGGGATCTATCAATCGAACCATCATGGAATTGAAACTTTAGTTCCCAAGTGTCGCTTATGTAGTGTTTCTGTCTATCAATCGAACCATCATGGAATTGAAACGGTTGAGAATACTACGTTCCCGATTTTGTTTGCTGCCTATCAATCGAACCATCATGGAATTGAAACCGAAGCAGCAGTTCACAGGGTTGCACCTCTGCAGCTATCAATCGAACCATCATGGAATTGAAACTACGTCCTTCGACATATCAAAACCATTCAATTGCCAGCTATCAATCGAACCATCATGGAATTGAAACACATAAGTTCGCATGGTTGCACCTCTGCAGAGCCTTGCTATCAATCGAACCATCATGGAATTGAAACAATCACTACGGCCCGGATCAGTCAGATAACGATTTACTATCAATCGAACCATCATGGAATTGAAACTTCAATTGCCAGGTATCGCTTATGTAGTGTTTCTGCTATCAATCGAACCATCATGGAATTGAAACTGTGAACTTATGAGGGAAGGCACAAAAGCGTACATCTATCAATCGAACCATCATGGAATTGAAACGTGCATGCAGACAATCTTTCCTGCTGATCTTAAACTATCAATCGAACCATCATGGAATTGAAACATGGAATAATTACAACAACCACAAAAACAATAATACTATCAATTGAACCATCATGGAATTGAAACAAGACAGAAATGTTTAG
>CAYVUI010000199.1:0-3498 GCA_964454745.1 uncultured Pirellulales bacterium
ATCCCGATGGAATGTAAACCGGGCCGCCTAAAAGCGGGTTTTTAGAGTGGACTCACAAATGTATCATACACTTGTACGATTTTTTCTTCCGGAATTTCGGCAGGTGTGAGCAGCCCGGGGGTGCGGCTCTACGGGCCAGTGGGGAGATAGTGGAATGTAGAAAGTAGAGCATGGAATATCATTCTCCAATCTCAGTTCGCTTCGCTCTCTCGATTGGAGGCCTCGGTTGTCTCGTTCGACAAGCTCACTCGACAAGTTGATGCTGCCTTCGGCAGCGGCTGAATTTTATTATGATCTCACGCTCCTTCGGCTATGCTCAGAACAGGAAAGAGCTCAAAGGTCTCGCTTTGCTCGACGTTCTTTTTTTTAACCGCGAAAGACGCGAAATTGCTTTCAAGCAAATAAATATTTTGGTTTACATACAGGCAGGATTTCATGATGGTAGTGTGAAAAACGGCGATAAAGTTTTGCGTGTAAATCTTCAATCACTTCAGGCTCTTCATGGTGGGAATATTTTACCATAAAGCTCATGAAGGCCATGAAGGCTGCCTTCAAGCAGGTAAGTATTCGAGTTGCACACAGACAAGGATGGCACATGGAACTCGCTGTTATATATTCTCGCGCAAAGACGCTAAGACCGCTAAGGTCTCGCTTTGCTCGACGAAAGAAATATCTTTTTTAAGGAACGCTGATGACGCGGATTTTTTCATTATAAATGAGTACAGTTGGTTACGTGATGATTTGCGATGTAAAGGCTGGTGGATTATGAGAGTGGATCTATCGAGTCTGCGACTCGACGATGTTGTGCGGGGCGCACAACATCAAGGAAACGGTCTTCGACCGATGCTTTCCCCCAGGTTCGACCTGCGGTCTGAACCCGGGGCCGTTTTATACAATCCCTTCGGGATTGATGTGGAAACGTCCTGCGGACGATGCTATCCCTGTACCACGTTGGGTACAGGGTTACGTTTATCAGCATGCGTTTCTTTCGATGGCTTCGCCAAACGAAATCAACGACATCCTACGGGGCCTTGCGGGCAAGAAAGTGGATAGTAGGGAGTTGAGAGTAGAGCCGGCCCTATGGGCCAGTGGGGAGATAGTGGAAAGTTGAAAGTAGAGCCCTGCACCACGTTGGGTGCAGGATTCTATTTGGCCTGATGAGTCTTCGACTCGGGCGATTGAATCCGGCGGATTCAATCGGTGGAAACGTCCTTCGGACGATGCTTTTTTGTGATTTTGCTTGACAAACCGGGGTGGGTTTGATAGGTTTTTTATATGAATTGAGGTTTTTGGCCCGGAAACGGACAGGTGAGGAGGGATTTTCCATTTTCGCCAGGTTTTCAGGACGGCTTGCCTCGCGGAATTGCGGAGAGAATCTAACCGGAAATAGGGTAATGAAAAGATAAATTGAGGAACGTGGCTTGAACAATCAAATATTAAGAATCCATTTCATCCTGCTGTTGTTTGGTACTTTTTGCTTTGCGGATGATCTTTCGCCGTACAGGGATATCGAAAAGGGGGAAAACTTTTTCAGCGATCCTAATTACGTTCGATATGTGCCCAATGAAATTATCGTAAAATTCAAGCAGGATGCCGCGGAGCAGTTAGAGGTACAATCATCTGCAAGGGAAAGTTTCGACCTCCAGGCCCAGACTCCGGGTATCAACAAACTCCAGCATAAGATGACCGTTCGCAAAATGGCGCCTTTGTTCAGTGATTTTGAAGAACAGAATAACCGCCTCCAGCAGCAGATCAATTCCCTGAATCAATCCAGGGCTATACAACTGGACGCCAATCAGCAACGGCTGCTCAGGAGGTCGCAAAGGGCCCCGAAAAACGCAAGAATCCCCGACCTGGACCGTATTTACAAATTAGAGGTCGAGCCCTTACAGGGGCACAGCCTTAGGGGCATCATCATCGAACTCAATAAGGACCCGGAGATCGAGTACGCAGAATTGAATTCCATTGTAAGTATTGACCAGGTGCCGAGCGACTCTTCTTTTTCGTACCAGTGGAGTTTGCATAATACCGGCCAGACCTACCGGGGAGAAGATCGTTACACTTCCGGTACGCCCGACGCCGACATCGATGCCCCGGAGGCGTGGGATATTCAGACCGGGAGTACGGATGTCGTGATCGCCGTCCTGGATACGGGTGTGGACTATACACATCGTGATATTGACGGCAACATGTGGGAAGATGAATCCGGTTATCATGGATATGACCTGATTAATGCGGACCATGATCCATTGGATGATCATGGACATGGGACGCATTGTGCCGGGATTATCGCCGCCGAGGTAAATAATGGTCAGGATATCTCCGGCATATGCTGGAATGCCAAAATCATGGCTGTGAAGATGCTGGATGAAAATGGAAGCGGTACTTCCTCCGATGGAGCGGACTCCATTTATTATTCTGTGAACCACGGAGCAGATATTATTTCCATCAGTTGGAGCAAGGATGAGTATTCCCAGCTGCTGCAGGATGCGATAGATTACGCCTACAGCCACGGGGTATTTGTCGTAGCTGCTGCGGGGAATGACTTGCAGTATTATTTCCCTGTTTATCCGGCAGCGATGGAGCATGTGATTTGTGTGGCTGCGACAAACTCGGATGATGAAAAGGCCGTATTTTCAAACTGGGGGGACTGGATTGACATTTCCGCACCGGGAAAGGACATTCTTTCTCTCAGGGCCAATGGAACCTCCATGGGTACAACCTATGACACCTATACCTGCATCACTTCCGGGACTTCCATGGCCACTCCCTGTATTGCGGGAGTGCTGGGATTGATGATCTCAAACTTCCCCGGTGCTCCTTATCGGGAGATTGAAGAACGGTTGCTGAACACCACGGATGATATTTCTGTAATGAATCCCGATAAAGGCTTATTGGGCAGCGGCAGGGTCAATGCCTACAAAGCAATACGACCGTCTTTTGAAGGAACGATACAATTTAAGCAAACGAACTATTCGTGCAGTGATGAGGTTACTATTGAATTGTGTGATTTTGACCTGATGGGAAATGGATCGCAGCAAGTTGTGATTTCTTCTTCCGGGGGAGACGCCGAAACTGTGACCCTGTTCGAAGATGCAACAGAGCCCTGGCTGTTTACCGGAATAATTTCAACCCATGATGCCCCAGTAACAGCAGGAGACGGGATGTTACAGGTTCTGCACGGGCAGGTTATTATCGCTTCTTATGTTGATATCGTCTATGGGGATTACGGCAGTACAACCGTTGAGGCTTTGGCAACAATAGATTGTGCAGCCCCGGTTATTTCCAAGGTGAAAGTGGAATCTATCACCAGCAGCGGTGCCAGGGTCAGATTTAAGACCAGCGAGCCTACTACCGCAAGAATCCGGTTTGGACTGGATTGCGGTACATATCCTTATGAGTCTCTTTGTGAGGAACTCAAAGATAAACATGACATTTACCTGCCCGGCCTGTCTTCCCTGATGACTTATCACCTGGTAATTGATGTTCAGGATGCTG
>CAYVUI010000200.1:0-3491 GCA_964454745.1 uncultured Pirellulales bacterium
TGTCCGGATTAAAGTACGCAAAGCCCGGCTTGCCGGAGAAATGAAAAAGGGCTTCACGAATTGAGAAGCCCTTGGAATTGCATTGCATTAATCTAACCGCTAAATTTGCGGTGGGCACGGCCCACCCTACCGAGCAATCCGCCAAAACTTAGCATTAACAAACTGACAGGTTCAGGAACTTCGATCACATTGACATTCATCCAGGCCGGATCGTAACCGTAACTGATGCGGTCTATCAGGAAAATATCGAATGGCGACTGGTCGGCCCACTGGCCGGTAATGCCGATGATCTCATTCTCAAGGTTCCATTTCCATGACCAACCGGACAGACAATACAGGTCAACGTGCTTGGTATCCGCATACTGAAAACTGGTAATTGCCGAGATATACCCGCCTTTTAGAATTGCGGTACTGTCATCATATACAGTAATTTCCTGTGTATAACCGCCCAAATGTAGCAGTTCAGTGTTATCATCTACCGCAATATCTCGAATTCCACCAGTGTACCAGTTAATGTCTGTAGGAATTGAGGTAGATTGCACTTCTAAATAGCATTCACCTTTAGCAAAGATTACGAGTGCCCCCCCCCCTTGAACGAAAAGATTAAAATCCCGAATTTGGATATCAGATTCATACTCTCCCTCAGTTAAAAAGCCATCTTCATAGAACTCCGCAAAGGAGACAGAGATAAACACAGTCAGTGCTATTAGAATAATAATACTTTTCATACTTGTTCTCCTGTACTAAACTAACAAGGATTATACTAAAAAAGATTCATTCTGTCAAGAACTAATCCTTTACGGCCTGAATTTCAAGCAATGCGTCCAGTAAAAACTCCCTTGTTTCCATGAATTCTTTGGCCTGAGCGGGACCGTCTTCAATCACGTCGTTCACAAGGAACAACATTTGTGACAAATCAGAAGCCAGTTTATCCAGTTCTGCCGGTGGAATATCCGCATACATGCTCTGCGATTCGCTTTCGAGGATTTCTCCGAAAAAGCTCATTTCCATTGACATACTTTCACTGCCCATCATCTGCATTTGCTGGTAACCATCCATCCAGCAGGCCCTCCACAGCCAGGGGGTATCTTCTACAAAAGCAGAAAGGTCCGCAGCGTCAATGACATACTGGCTCGCGCCCGTATCCGCAAAGTTCCAAACGTACTTCCACTCGTACCAGCCCTCGGAAAGTTCCGGCACGACGAGATTCGGGTCATTTAGCCACGCGGGGTCATTAGGATCGTGACTTCCCCACGCTGAGGCAAACGTGGAATACTCAAAGTAATTTATAATACTGTCTATATTGGCATCCAGCGGATGGGTGGTATCCTCGCAGGTTACCTCATCCGCTCCAATGTCCACATAATTATCCGCAACTCTTTCAGCATCATCCATATCCGCCTGATTGGTGTATGTCAGGTTCGGGTTCCCTGCATTTTTACATGGAGAAGAGTAATCCAGATGAACATTGTCCGGATTAAAGTACGCAAAGCCCGGCTTACCGGAGAAGTTGTAATTCGCATCCGGCGTATAGTCCGTCCCGTCCGGGTCATTTGTCCCGTCATAGATGCAGCTGTACTCGATATGAGTTTCATCAAAGCCGGAAATTTGGGTGTACCCCAGGTTATTATACCAGATGATGCAGTTCTGCATATCCGGGTAATCAAGTATATTGGGGTCGCCATGCGAAGCGTCATCGGTAAACCGTACCGCCGGGCCGTGATTGTGCGCAATGGTATTGTTGTGCAGAATCGGCGAATCTGTTGGATTTTCGATGTAAACCCCCTCATGTCCGAACATATAGAGCGGGTCGGTCAGTCTGATCTTGTCATTTTGAGCGATTACACTGTTTTTAATCGTTGGCGTGGACTCTATACAAAAGATACCAAACTGCTGGTTCTCGATGATTTGGCAGTTTTCGATGACAAGTTCATAATCCTGACCATCATGATAAATTCCATAAAATCCACAATTTGCAATCACACACCATTTAACGGTCGAATCTCCATTCATTAAGTAAATTCCCCATTGTTCATGCGATAAAATCTTACAGTTTTCTATTGAGAAATCCACACCATCACCGTAAACACCATAGTCAGTCGATTTTGTAACCGTAAACCCATCGAGCAGCACATTATCCCCGATGATTACGATGGTCTCATTATGCGTATTCGGGTCAATCTGCCCGGTCAGGACGGTTTCATAGCGTCGGGGGTCACGGTCGATCAGTGCGGAGCCTCCGGTCGGGAATCCGCCGTACAGATACACATTATCCGGCAGAACAAAGCTGTCCCACGGTGCCGGTCCGGGCGTATAAGTCCCTTCTGCGGCATAAATCGTATATGCACCGGGACAGGTCGATTCACCCACTCTGTCCAGCGCATTTTGCATCGCATCCGGGCCGGAATACGCATTGTCCCAATCCGTTCCCGTATTGAGACCGCTGGCATCTTCGTCCACATAGATGATATTCGGCTCTCCCCAGCAGCACACCGGGGTTTCTTCCATGACAACTGCAAGCAGGTTATCCGTATCCCCGAATCCCTGAGCAATGTTTTCCCAGGCTTCAGTTCTATTCAGTAAAAATCCGCCAGGCTGGGCCTGTTCATTAACCTCTACCGTAATCTCGACACAGCCGCTGTCGTTGGGAGCCAAAGTTCCAAGTTCCCAGGTATAACTGTGCGTGTCCGGGCAGTAATTTGGGTCCGGCTCAATCGGGTTTAAATTCGGGTCAAATCTCCACAGCCCCTCCGGGTAGGTCACCCCCTCGGGCAGATAGCTCACAATCCCCACATCTGTAAAGGTGTCTTGTGTGATATTTGTATAACAAATCTCATAGGTAATCTCATCTTCCGGCACCCGGCACTGACCGTCAGGTACATCATCCGCAATACTCAAATCGATATAGCTGACCGTCAAGTGCAGGATTTCATGTTCATTTTTCCCGGTTTCACTCTTCACAAACGTTCCGTCAGTAATCACATGAAAAACCGTCCAGTTTGTTTGAGAGATCGTTGTGGAAAGGCTTAGATAGTCTTGATAGTCGGCCTCGACAAGTGTCTCAATTGTGCCGCTGAAAGTAAAATTATAATAATCCGGGTCGGTTCCATGGCCGTCATCCTCATCCCAAACGATAATAAGGCTTCCGGCCTCCACCTCAGTGTTTCCTCCCGAACCTCCAAGCTGAGGAAAACGCTCAATCTCATAGAAAGGAACGTAACAGGTATTCAGTTCAATGGTCAGTTGCCCTCCGTCAGAGCCTTCCGCACTTGTTCCATTTCGCACAGCAGCAATTTCCCATCCACAAGAAAAACCGGATGTACCACCGAAAGACACATCAGACACCTCCGTTATTTGATTGGAATAATTCGGGTCATCCGCCCATACCATCCCCGACACCAAACAACACAACATGACTGCCCAAAATACAACATTCCACCTTCTCATAATGTACCTCCTTAAAAAAAGTGAAATTGTAACGACGCATTCGC
>CAYVUI010000201.1:0-3490 GCA_964454745.1 uncultured Pirellulales bacterium
TGGTTTTAATTTAATAGAAAGCGATTTTAATTTGTGAATAGTTATTCTAGAAGCCTGGCTGGAAAGTGTGAATCAGACATTTCTGCAGGAGTACTCGGTTCTCATTGCTGAATCGCGCTCAGGGGAAGTGTTTCATGAACAGCGTGATAGCGTTGGGGTATTCGTTGTATGAGAACCAGGATTTGGTCGGCATTTCGCAAAAAGTTACTTTTCGCTAGCATGGTTATTCAGGAGGTGAGATGTTCAAAGAAAAAGTTAGAGTTGGATTTCTGGTAGATTCAGAGAGTCTACGATGTTGGAATTATGATATAATAGAGGAAATTCAAGCTTCAGATATTGCTGAAGTGGTTTTGATAGTAGTGAATAAATATTCTAGAGCTAAAAGAAATATATTTAGAAAGGTAATAGACAATTTTGATTATTTATCATTTATCACTTATAATAAAATTGACAAAAAACTCTTTAAAGCGAATAATAGGGATTTTGGGATACGATCTATAGATGAGTTGAAAATTAAGCCTGAGATTATTAAGGTTATGCCAAGGATGACAAGCCATTCAGATTATTTTGAAGATGAGGATGTTCTTAAGCTAATGGAGTACAATTTAGATGTTCTAGTCCGTTTTGGTTTTCGTATATTAAGAGGAAAAATATTAAATATTCCGAAATATGGTGTATGGTCATATCATCATGATGATAATAGCAGAGTTAGAGGTGGTCCACCTGGATTTTGGGAAGTATTCTTAAATATTCCTACTACTGGCTCAATTTTGCAAATACTATCCAATAAGCTAGATGGCGGTAAAGTAATATATCGTTCTTATGCATCAACTGATAAATGGTCTGTAGTACGGAATAAGAATAATTATTATTCCAAATCCAAATTATTTATTATGAGAAAGCTGCGAGAGCTACATGCTACTGGTAATGTTGAAGAAAATAATAATACAAATAATAAATTAGGTTATTATAGCTATCCATTATATAGAAAACCCAAAAATGCATTAATGATAAAGCTTATGATGAGTAAAATTGTTCATTATATGTTTTATAGGTTGTCATACCTAACTTGTAGAGATCAATGGGTTTTGTATTATAAGATAAAGAAAAAGATTAATAAGCCATACGAGGTTATGTATCAATACAAACCAATCTTTCCACCCAAGGACAGGTTTTACGCCGACCCGTTTGTGGTTTATAAAGATGATAAATATTATATTTTTATTGAGGAGTTTGTGTATAAAAATAAACGCGCACATATTTCTGTAATTGAGATGGACCCAAAAGGAAACTACTCAAATCCCTATCCAGTTCTGGATACTGGGTATCATATGTCTTATCCTTATATTTTTACGTATGATGGAACCTATTATATGATACCTGAAACACGATTAAAACGATCTGTAGAGTTGTATAAATGTACATCTTTTCCAGATAAATGGGAATTATATAAAATATTGTTTGATGATGTTGATGCAACGGATACTACGATAGCAAAAATAGGCGACAAATATTGGTTATTTGTTACATTAGGAGTCCAAGATACAAAAGTTACGGACGAGCTATTTGTCTTTTTTTCAGATACACCATTAGGTCCATGGCGATCTCATCCAAAGAATCCAGTAGTGTCGGATGCGCGCAGGGCGCGTCCCGCTGGAAAGATATTTTTTAAAGGCAACAATTTTTATAGACCTTCACAGGACTGTTCGGTGCGTTATGGATATGCTATAAATATTAACATTATCAAAAAAATAGATGAAGAAAGCTATGAGGAGGAGCTTGTGGAGAAAATATTGCCTCACTGGACCAAAAAAATAATGGGTACTCATACTATAAATTATGATCATAATTTAACCATTGTTGATGCTGTTAGGAAAAGAAATATGCTGGTATAATTGATAAATTGGTAAAAGATATTGTGTCATATAAATATTGATAATTGTCTTTTGTAATTGTGCTCTAGAAGCCTGACCGGGAGTGTGATTCAGACATTTCTGCAGGAGTAGTCGGTTCTCATAGCTGAATCGCACTCAGGGGAAGTGTTTCAAAAACAGCGTCATAGCGCTGAGGCTTTCGCTGTATGAGAACCGGGATTTGGTCGGCATTTCGCAGAAAGTGACTTTTCGGCCAGGCTTCTAAAAGGTTCTTGGCTTTGGTAAGCTATGATCAGCATGGTCCCTTTTCGAGAAAAACTTGAAAACGATCTCATATTGGTAACATTGTGTCCGGTGGGGGGAGCGCCTATATTACTTGGCGTCGAAATCAACAGGTGTTGTGGTAAGCAACGTGTTGTGAACGATAGAGTTTGCTTGTGACAGGGGGTGCAAAGTCACCTGCGAACCATCGGGATTCAGGGAGGCAGTGACGGCTACGGCGCGGGAAATGCGGCTCGGCGAGCCGAAAATCGAGGCTGTGGTCACCCCGATTCCCACCTTTTCTTCTTTGTGAAAAACGGAGCGTTTTCGCGAACGTTCCTGAAAGCATCCAATCGCGGTTCACGCAAGGAGTGATGCGTCATGATGCCGTTGGATTTTGTCCCGGTGCTGATCACGTTCGGTATCGTGGGCGGTTTTGCCTGGTTTTCCCTCTGGGCGACCCACATTCTGGGGCCGACCCGGTATACCCCTACCAAGCAGGACATTTATGAGTGCGGCCTCGATTACCGGGGCGACGCACGGCAGCGCTTCTCGATCAAGTATTACCTGGTCGGGGTGTTGTTCCTCCTGTTCGACCTGGAAATTGTCTTCATGTATCCCTGGGCGGTCAACTTCCGCCACTTGGGGGTGTACGGCCTGGTGACCATGGGCATTTTCCTGGTAATCCTGACCGTAGGCCTGTTGTACGAGTGGAAGAAAGGAGCCTTGGAATGGGAATAGAGCAGTGGCCCGGAGGCGCGGCGATTACGACAACGCTGAGCGGCCTGGTCGGCTGGTCACGGAAGTACAGCGGTTGGCCCATGCCGTTTGCGACGGCCTGCTGCGGCATCGAGTACATGTCCACCATGGCCTCGCGGTACGACCAGGGGCGGTTCGGCTGGGAACGCCCGTCGTTCAGTCCCCGTCAGGCGGATGTCCTGATCGTCATCGGCACCATCTCCATCAAGATGGCCCCGGTGCTGAAGCGGATTTACGACCAGATGACCGAGCCGAAGTATGTCATCAGCATGGGCGCGTGCGCCAGCTGCGGCGGCATGTTTGACACCTACAGCGTGGTCCAGGGCATCGACACCCTGTTCCCGGTGGATGTGTACGTGCCGGGCTGTCCGCCCAGGCCGGAAATGCTGATACTGGGCTATGTGGAAATCCAGAAGAAGATGCAGAAGGAGAAACTGGAGGTGCGGGGATGAGCAAACGCGAACTCCAGGAAAAGCTCCTTGCCGATATCAGGGAAAAGTTCGGCGACCAGGTCACAAAGGCCGAGATCGACAACTGGGGCGAACCTGTTGTCTATCTGGATCCGGCATTCATGTGGACCTGCCCGCCTGGCTGAA
>CAYVUI010000202.1:0-3391 GCA_964454745.1 uncultured Pirellulales bacterium
CGCATCATCATCATCGAGAGATTTCTTGCCGACAACTCATCTTCAACAGCATGTACCAGGCGGGCGTAAAAAGGATAATTCACCATGTTCGCGTGTTCACCATAGAAAATAACCCCCATACAGCCGTATTTCAATCCATTGATGTCGACCTTTTTGGGCCCCCTTCGGTCGGCCAGCGGCTTGGGCACATA
The DNA here is from genome assembly GCA_964454745.1 of uncultured Pirellulales bacterium. GTDB lineage: Bacteria > Planctomycetota > Phycisphaerae > Sedimentisphaerales > Anaerohalosphaeraceae > CAYVUI01. The sequence goes on from CAYVUI010000202.1 coordinate 192, forward strand.
GTTGAGCTTTTTCATTGCCATCTCAACTCTTTTCGCCGTCGCCGGTGAAACACCACCTTTGCCGTTGATGACGTATGAGACAGTCGCCTGTGAAACACCCGCAGCTTTTGCTACCTGTATCATTGACATAAGAGTTTTTCCTCTTAATTACGTTTGTATATTAGAATCATATTACTTAAATGCTTCTTATAATTCAATTATAAATAATTATTTATTCAATATTTTTTTGCAAAATGCATTAAAATAAGCTAATATTGGGCTATTATCGACCATTAATGCTACTTATAAAATACTTATATTTAATTATAGCCGCCTGTTTTATCGGTTTTTAAGCGATCAGAGAGGTTTTTGTGGGTATTTTGAATAATCCAAGGAAAGGCAGCACTAAAATGAGAAAAACAGCCCTTAAATATCTATCTATGTTGCTTTTTACTGTCGCAGGCTGTACAACCCAGGCATTGGAGTCGAACACAAAACTATCAGACGCAGCAGCGGTCTGCTACTGGTTAAGCGAGCCGGCCGGGACAAATGAAGCGGTATATTTACAGGGGTATAATTTAGATGCCAACGCAAAGATCGAAATCGCCTCGTTAAATAACGCAAACCCTTCCGGACCCATTGACAAGCCCAATTATTCCACGCTTGACTTCAAGCCTGTTGAGTCTATAAGCTCCTCGGGCAATTCGACCGTTTTTATGCTTCCGGGGGGGAAGGATAAGTACAAATCCTACGCCATGCGAATTACCAGAGACCGCCAAATCTCCGGGGTCAAGATAATAAACTCACCTCAAATATGGTGGACTCAAGGGACACTCGGATCAGGTTCAACCCAGCCGGGCAAATGGATCATTATAAGTGGTTTGTGCCTTAATTTTGATGATAACGCACGGGCGGTTCTCCGGGCCGACGACGGAAGCTTTAGTAAACTAATATTTGTGGAAGGCTCAATGTATTCCGTAAAATTCAGCGTTCCGGGTAATGTTAAAAAAGGGAACTATGATCTCTATGTGCACAACGGCCTCGGCGGCTGGTTGAACTGGTCACAAGCTCAAAACATCAAGATATCCTCTTCTCCTTTTAGCAGCGATACCGTCTATGACATTATAGACTACGTGCCCGCAGACAAAAAAGACTTCGGTCGAACCGGTAATCCTTTTTCGATTGTGTATGAAAAAATGTGTCATGTCGATCCTGAAAACGACAGGATATTTGCAAGAGCGATTCGAGATGTCGCCAGGAAAGGCGGCGGTATAATTTCCATTCCCCAGGGACACTTTTTCTTAAGCAAAACACTCGAACTGCCGCCGAACGTAAGACTTCGCGGACAGGGACGCGACATGACAATTCTAAACTGGTCCGACCATGATAAGCCTTTATATGCCCTTATTGCGGGAACCATAAATTTCGGCGTGGAGGATATGACGCTTTACGTAGGAAACCACCTCAACGGCATTGCGGTAAAGGGAAAGAGATTGGAAGACCGGGGAAACGCTTATTTCAGGCGTTTGAATATACGAATGGACCCTGTTTCACCAAAAACAAAAAGATATTTCACCCCCGAACAGGTCAGGGAAAATTACAACGACAGGATATGGCTGGGCGATAAAGGCAATTATGGTGACAGAAGCGCGGCATTGAGGTTGAGCGGAAAAAACCTTGAGATTTCGGATTGCGTGATAATGACAAACCCCGCGGTATGGGAGGCAATAGGTATATTTCTTGAAAGAGCTCAGGGGGTATATGTAAACAACAACGAGGTACTCTCTTCTTTCAGGGCATCGGTTTATATCAATGGCGTGGAAGATCTGGTCTTTACGGAAAACGATATTACAGGTGGAACATTCATAGGGACCCACCATACCGTTGTTGAGCCCCGGGAAGATTTTCCACCTTATGACTTGGGCGACGGCAGTTTTGCAGTCAAGCCGTTTTATCATCAGAGCAGCAAAAAGAATTATTACCTGAACACGGCAGTCAGAAATATGTTTTTTTCTAAGAACACATACCGTTACTCACTGCTATGCGATTCGGAGGTCATGACGCTTGACAGCCATTATCCGCTTGGCATATATTACGGAACAATAAAAAAAGTGGACGGCAGCACAACATGGCTAAAAGAGGAAACCGAACACCCGCCGAAATTCGGCGAAAGATGGCCCGATCTTAACTACTGGCGAGGGGCGGGATTGTATATACTCGACGGAAAAGGCGCCGGCCAATACAGGATTTTGCAGTACGGCTCAAAGGGAAGAGAAATCAAACTCGACAGGCCCTGGGACGTGGAACCGGACGAAACGTCTCGTGTGTCTATCGCAAAATTTCACGGCCGACTGATCTACGAGAAAAACCGGTATCGCGACTGCGGTGTTTTCCAGTTCTGGGGAGGCGGCCTGGAGAATATTGTTGACTCGAATAAATACGTAAGAAATGCCGGAGTTGTAACCTACGCCGGGCAGGTTTATAACGGCCTGATGCCCGACTGGTACAATCAATTTTTGGGCAACGTTTTATCCGGTTCCGGCGATATAGGCTCGATGACCTATGACTATACAGAAGACGGTGTTAAATACGGCAGAAATGTACGAAAAGAGCCATACCCATACAAACAGGAAGATATGACAGGTTATACAGATCCCGATTTCCAAAAAGACAAAAATATATGGGGTTACAAGCCGGTTTACAAAGGTCCGATCTCAAGAGGCTTAATACACAGGAACAACACACATCATACCGGCGATCTTATGATAAAGGGCGGAGTTGACGGAGCTGTGGTTCAGGGCAACACGGCCCGGCAAATTCTAACTGATGTCAAAGCCGGCCTTGCGGAACCTGAAAATGTATTTGAAAGAAATAATATATCAAATCCGTGACAATCATAGTGAACCAAACAGATGTAATCCTCAGCAAACGGGTCTGACATGTTAAGATGTGAACAGTTAGGCTTTTGGTCAAGCCTGATTAACCAGACATCTCAGGTCAGCTTTTCTTGACGTCCCTACAACCAGATTACAACCGAACATCCTATTATCCTGAATTTTCGGGAAGCCTACAATGCCATAAGTACATCTTTAACATGGAGTTAAATTTTATTAAAAATTGCAAACATTTTTAATAACCGTTAGATTTTGACTTAACATCAATCATTCTATTTGTACTGTGTAGTTTCATTTTCGTTCTTTAACTCTTAGTGGAGCCAATAG
>CAYVUI010000203.1:0-3276 GCA_964454745.1 uncultured Pirellulales bacterium
TTTCCTACATTATTGGGGCCATAATCCACATTCACGCCCTGTGAACGGTTACGCAAAATGTTACCGGTTTCGTATTTTTTTAATTCTTTTTTTGCTCAGCTTGAGTAACTTGGATAGACATAGTAAGCGCCTGAAATTTCATTTTTCTCATTATCCAGGAATGTCGCCCTGACATCTGCATGGCCTTTTTTCAGGGGTACGTCAAACGATACGACGGTGTCGTTTTCTTTTACGGTTTTCGAGTATTTGCTGCCGTTGATAATCAAAGATATCTCTGCGACGGGCAGTGCTTTGCACTCGGGGAGGCTCCATGCCTTCATTTCAATAACATCCTGTTCGACCGAGTAGGGTTGGGGGATACCGGTGATAGCTGCGTTTACATATTCGGGCCAGCGGCGGACATCAAACCTGTAAACTCCGCTTTTTGCAGCCTCAATCGGCCAGTACCCGTTAACTTTTTTACCCACTCTGACACGTCCCTGCCACCATAAAAGGTCCTTGGGAGAATCCAAGACCCATGCATCGGGTCCGAGTTCGATTTTGGGCTGGTATTTTGTTCCAATGACAGGTCTTTCATAAGGTTGCGGACCGTCGAGACCGCATTTTTTCCAATGCTGTTCATAGATCCGTCTGAGTTTTGCAACGACGTTCGGATATTGGGGGGCAATATTATTGTTCTGGCCCGGGTCTTTCCGGATATCGTAAAGTTCCTCGCCGTCTATGAGTCTCCATTGTTGTGTCATTACGACAGACGTCTTCCATTCTTCATCGATGACCACGCTTGATTTCCATTTTTCGGGTTTGTCGGTAAAGTTTTGGCTTTGCAGAACCCATGCCCGGTCGGGCCAATGAGGTTTTTCAGATTGTAACAACGGTTTAAGGCTCCTGCCGTCCATGTCAATATCCTCGGGCAGATGGAGTGAGCAAATATCTGCCAGAGTCGGAAGAATATCGATGTGACCGGTCAGAGTGTCGATGTCGCGTGGTTTTCCGAAAAGATTTTCGGGTCCGTGTATGAAACACGGGACCCTGTGACCTCCTTCGTATACTGAAATCTTGAACCCTCGCATTCCGGCATTGTAAGGGTTCTGAAAATGCGAGGATCCGTTGTCGGTAATAAAGATGACAATCGAATTATCGTAAAATTCCTTCTTTTTGAGAAATTTCAGGAAGCGTCCGATATTCCAGTCCATTCTTTCGATAGACGCATAGTACAGGTCAACTTCTTCGGGCATTCCCTTGTTTTTGTAGGGATCTATCCAATCGGATTTGACATTCCATGGGCCGTGGGGAACATTCGGGGCAAGATACAGGAAAAATGGACTAATACTGTTTTTCGTCACCCATTCGATAGAGCGGTCAACGATTACGTCTGTGTTGAAGCCTTTTTCAAACTCCCACTTGCCATTATGTTCGTAATGGTCGTTGAAGCGGTCATTTTCCCAGTAGTCGCTGGTTGCCGCAAGGCCGCCGTCACCAATTCCGAATGAAACATCGAATCCGCGATCTATCGGGCGATAGGGATAATTGTGTCCGAGATGCCATTTTCCAAAAAGGGCCGTCTTGTAGCCGCTACTTTTGAAAATGTCTCCTATGGTTAATTCATCCTTTGATAGATAATTCCGCATGTTCAAAGTTCTCCATACCTTTACACGGTCGGAGAGTTTGCCCGTCAAGAGTGAAGCGCGGGTGGGTGCACAGAAAGGATTGACGTGGAAATCGGTTAAACGTACAGATTCAGAATGCAGTTTGTCAAGGTTAGGTGTTTTAAGGATAGGGTTGCCGTGGCATGACAGGTCTCCATATCCCTGGTCATCGACATTTATGAGGATGACGTTATAGTTGCCGATCCTGTTTTTAGTATTCTTCCGAAAAGAAGAACATCCATATATAAGGCCGGCAATACCAGCAGCGGCTGTTTTTAGAAATTGACGTCTTTTCATTACTTTCCTTTCCTAAGATTCGGGTAGCTGGTAGGTTTAAGATGGTTGTGCTCATAAATGGCCATATCCAGCTGGGGCCGCTGAATGAAGCCCTCTTTTTCAACTCCGCCGCTAAGGCAGGCCACCTTCCTGTTTCCGAAAAACAATGCATTATTAGCCTATCCGGTCTTTTGTTATTTTACCCCAAAAGGCATTCGCCGTTTTTACATCGTCGCACTTTTGCACATGCCCTGAGATTCTTAACACGTTTGCGCCCAAGTGAGTATTTGGTGCATTCCGGGGCAGTCCATGTCTTTGCCCGATCGTAACTGTAATAATTGTTTGCATATCCTTCTGTTGTGCGTGCTACACAATACAGCCTGCTGTTCTTCATCACAGCAAGGTTTATGTTCTGAACTAATAGGTTTTTTTCAGCCTTGAGCTGAATTGCGCTCTGGGGGTATACTTCGCATTTAAACTCTTAAAACCCCATAATTTTTTCCGTTCAAGTGCAAAAATTTTATAAAATCACCCCTGCAAGGTCAAGAAAAATTCATTCCATGGCCATTTCTCTTCCAAATCCCGTAAATATACGGTTTTTCACACACCTGAACACTTCCCTTCAGCCCTCATTTTGACAGACCCTGATTGCTGTGATGTTGATAAAATCAGGTTTTTTTCAGCATTCTCCAGCATCATTTATCCAGTCAGCACAGTTTTTTGGCGTTTGATTCTTTCAAGGATTCCATAAAACAGCGATCTTGTCACCAGCACCTCAGCCATTTGAAACGTTTCCTGTACATCTGCACGGATGAAATGGTCAACGATTCTGAAGGGGCGATTTCCATACAAAAGGAAATAGATCGCAAAGAAAGCAGCCAGGGGCAATGGATAAAAGTTGCTGAGTGAAATCAAGAAATCGCTGATTTTTATTTCTTTGGAAAAATTCCATATCAGCCCGCCCGTGGTACTCCATAATGCCGAAAAGAAAATATAGACTACACTAATGAGCGAGTTGATACCGAGGATTCGGATGCCGAGGTAGATGAATTCTTTTTTGTTCATATTGTCTTGCCTTCTTTATTGTGTGTATTTCGTGAGTTTTCGGCAAGCCAGAAAAATTTTAAAATTATTCGGGGGTGCCGGAGCTCTGGAGACGGTCTTTGTAGTTCCAGGGCATCCAGTCGGCCGGGGATGCTGTCGCCGCATCGATGTGCTTTTGCAGCTGGGTGAGGTAGTCGAACGGGTTGGCCTCGTTCAGTTCGCAGGTGTGGATGATGCTCATGAACAGGTCGCCCACACGGGTACCGTTGCGTGTCTTATAGAAGTACGCGTTTTTCCGGTGAAGAATCGC
>CAYVUI010000204.1:0-3221 GCA_964454745.1 uncultured Pirellulales bacterium
GCACCCAACGTGGTGCAGGGAACCGCACCGACCCCTACTCCGGCAATACCTCCGACCCCCAGTCCCTGCACAAATACCTCTATTGTCACAATAATCCGGTTAACATGATTGATCCAACAGGGATGTTTGCTACATTAGGAGGTGCTTTGGCTGCAGTATCGATCCAATCAATAACATTTTCTATTATGATTGGGAGCCTTATTGATGCCAAGACAGATGGAAAAGTTACTGCAGCAATCGGCTCTTATCTTTCGGCTCTGTTTAGTGCTGATACATGGATGCTGGCATTATCTACTTTATGGGACTCAATCGTCGAAATTTTCACAGATGTAGGAACATTTGTCAAAACGGTTGTTAAAGCCATATTATCAATGCTATTCCCAATAGTTAGTTGGGCGATGAATTTATGGGGTGCACTCAAGACCATGTCGTCTATAAAGGACATCTTCAGTTCTGGCCTTTCTATACAGATGATTGGCAAGGCGTTTGCGGTAATTACTGCAACAATTTTAATACTTATTGTAATTGGACTTGTTATTGGGGCGGTAATGGATAGAATAAATATTAGTTCTGCCAAAAAGACAGGTGAGATTACCGTGAGTAGATATGGTCGAGATGGATTACAGTCTGGAGACTGGGTTATGGTAGGAAAACCGTCTGGTCTCAATTACTTTAGGTCAGGAAAATGGCAACCTGGCTTAGGAAATAAATTTGCCGGGCCAGGTACGGGAAGGACTTATAAAATCCCGCTAAGTTCATTGAAAACGCCTACTTCTGATCATTGGGCTGATAAGGGTATTTTTGGTATGATTAAGAAAATGTGGGGACAAAAGTAGTATATTCCCTAGATAAGGAGTTATCATGGAAATACTTGCATGGATAGTATCGGTTCCGATGCTACTTATAGCGGTATGCTTAATCTATATTAATTGGTCCGTATTCGTGAATAATTATATTCGTAAGAAGCCATTTGTGTCAGCGGTAACATTTGGTGGCGGACTTTTTGGTGGCCTTGGATTGATGATTCTTCCTGTCGAAGGATCATGGATATGGTGTTGGGTTCCGTGTCTGATTGATTGGGGAAGCTTCCCAGTTGTTATTGTGTCAATTATATGTGCTATTAAAAGCTGCGGTAAGAAAAAAAACACTGATGTACAGAGTTCTATTTAGTTGTATTCGATAGCTAATAGTAACAATTTTGTGATAACCTATAAGGATACTTCCTGTTTAGAAGGATTCATGCCCGAATTATATGGATATGCAGGCCAAATATAATAAGATCGAAGGGCTTCTTTTAGGCACAGCGATAGGTGACGCTCTGGGGCTTCCTAGAGAGGGTTTATCACGTAATAGAGCAGAGCGTTTATTTGGAACAAAGCCATTAAGCTACTCCTTTTTTTATAAGTGGGGTATGTTCAGTGACGATACAGAACATACTTGTATGGTAGCTCAGGCATTATTGGCAAGCCAAGGTGATCCCGACAAGTTTACAAAATCTTTGGCGTGGCGATTACGGTTTTGGTTACTTGGTATTCCTGCTGGAGTAGGTCTGGCAACATTGATGGGGATATGCAGATTATGGCTTGGTTTTTCACCAGATAAAAGTGGAGTTCATTCTGCGGGGAATGGACCTTCCATGCGTTCAGGTTTACTCGGAGTTTATGCCGGCGATGACATTGATTATCTTAAGAAATTGGTAACGGCTTCGACTAAATTAACCCACAATGATGAGAGAGCCGAACAAGGGGCTCTAGCTGTAGCATTAGCCTGTCAATACGCGTCATCCAAAAAATTTGAAGATATTAAGGCAGAAGATATTTTTGAAATATTCAGATTACACATCACTAATCAAGAACTGTTAAATAAATTAATGGAAGTCAAGTCCGGTCTTGAAGAAGATTTATCTGCCATTGAAATGGCAGATAAAATGGCACTTACCAGTGGAATTACTGGCTATGTGATTCATACTGTTCCTATAGCCATATTTTGTTGGCTTCGCCATTGTGGCAACTTCAAAGCGAGTATCGAGGAAATTATCCTTTTGGGGGGTGATACTGATACTACAGGTGCGATTGTCGGTGCTATTGCAGGTGCTTCAGTGGGTTCTTCCGAGATTGTACCAGATTTGTTAGAAGGGATTATGGAGTGGCCTCGCTCAGTGAAATGGATTAAGCAGCTTACTGTGAAACTGACAAAGCATATAGATAATAAAAATGAAAAGTCGGGAGCTTTAAGCCTTTTTTGGCCAGGTTTGATTTTACGAAATATCTTTTTTACTTTAATTGTTCTACTGCATGGCCTTAGGCGACTTTCCCCTCCTTATTAAACTCTGTCTTCCTCAAAAATACATCCGGGTGATTGATTTGTGAATATGAAGTTTGATTGAATGATCCCAAGGCACCGTTCGGTGCCTTTTTTCATGCCTATTAAGCATTTCAAAACATCTGACATCTCATACCTTTTCATTTTCCGTGCAACACAATCGGCGCCGCTGCAGATATAGAGGGTAGAGGGGGAATTAGAAAGTAGATGGGAGAGAGTCGAAAATAGAGCATGGAATCCGGCCTTCATTAATGGCTGCGGCGTGATGGGCCGGCCTGTTTTCGGATGTGTAAAAGGTTTGAGTATTTTCATGCTGTCATTGAATGACAGTATGGATTTTTTCAGATTCGCAACCCGTTTATCGTTTTCCCGCTGCTCAAGTGGATTCGTATAACAGGTAAGGATTTTATGGACGCAGGATGGATTACACAATGCCTTGATTCATTTGCCCAGGCATTCGCACGGCAGCCTTCATGTCCTTCCCGAGCTTCATGGTAAAATCTTTACACCATAAAGAGCCTGAAGTAATTGAAGATTTACACACAAAATTTTATCGCCCGTTTTTCAAACAACCTAATCATGAAATCCTGCCTGTGTGCAATCTAAATATTTATCTGCCTGAAGGCAGTTTCGCGCCTTTCGCGGTTGTAAAAAAGAACGTCGAGCAAAGCGAGTCCTTTGCGGTATTAGCGGTCTTTGCGTGAGATTGTAATAAAATTCAGCCGCTGCCGAAGGCAGCATCCACTTGTCGAGTGAGCCTGTCGAACGAGACAACCGAGGCCTCCAATCGAGAGAGCGAAGCGAACCGAGATTGGAGAATTGTCCCGGCCGCAGGCCATTCCATGCTCTACTCTCCACCCTCTATTTTCTCCCCGCTGTAGTGTAGGGTGGGTCGCACC
>CAYVUI010000205.1:0-3155 GCA_964454745.1 uncultured Pirellulales bacterium
TCCTACATTATTGGGGCCATAATCCACATTCACGCCCTGTGAACGGTTACAAGAATCGATTACCCGCCTTGCACCCAAGGCCCGGCAGTTCTGCCCGGAATGCGGCTCCCCCATGCAAAAGACCGACCAGGCCAAAGAAAACGGTTCCATATACGCTTGGTTTGAATGCACAAAACCAACCTGCATCGGCAGCTGGCTGAAAAAGACCGGCTGATATCCCAGGCATCAAGCGGGCAAATCCCGCTCGTCATTGTCATTGTTCTCTTGACCGGTTACCCCCCTCATTCCCTTCAAATCAGGAAAAACACTTCCCCACTGTCTCGTTGTATCACAGCCCAGTTGTGTAACCATGGAATCGCGGACAGCCCCCCCCCGGAACTGCCCGCTTTTATTAAGTCGATAGCCCTATTCGACCTCGATATCCAGTTCGCTTTCCCATGTGCCGTGCAGGTTGCAGCGTTCAAAAGCACGCAACTTACCGTGGGAATGTTCCAGAGATACCCTGACCTTCATAACCGGTTGCGTGGTCTTGGCCGTATAATCCATCCGGGCCAGGTAGGTATCATCCGCATACAGTTCAATAAACTCGATGAAATGTCCCGGCTCGTTGGGATGGTCCTTAAGTTTTCCCACCTCGACCGTCACTTCAAAATACTCATTTTTTTTCACCCGCGAGGGCGCTGTGATCACCGGCAGATGTTTCTTTTCCAGGTCACTGGCCTGGTCCGGCGCATCAACTACGTTCACCCCGCACAATACGTCATCTTTACATTGCGAACTGGTTTCATGCATTTTTGTAAACATAATTTCCCTTTCGATGTTTAACTACCATAAGTTACCGATCTCACTCTTCAATCGAGATGGCATCGGTGGGACATTCCTCCATCGCCTGGCGGCAGGTCTCTTCCACTTGCTGCGGTACGCTCTCCACTTTCACTTTCGCCTTATCCCCCTTGATGATAAAGACTTCCGGGCAAATTGCCTCACACGGTCCGCACCCCCCGCAGAGCTCTTCATTGATCATTGCTTTCATGAGATTCTCCTTTTAATCTGAATCAGGTATATTTCGTGTCAATCAGCCGCTCGCCCTCCAGCCGGTCCATCCGGTCCATCTCTTCCTGCGTCAGCGACCACTCAAAGACATCCATATTACCCCGCAGATGCTCCGGGCTCGAAGCCTTGGGGACTACAATATGCCCCATTTGTACCAGCCACCGCAGGCTCACCTGCCCGCAGTTCTTGCCGTGGGCCTCGGCGATGTCACGGATCGTCTCATTCTCGAACACCTTCCCGCGGGCCAGCGGGCTGTACGCTGTAATCGTGATCTCTTCCTGCAGGCAAAACGCCGGCAGAGTCTTTCGCCGCGTGAAGGGATGATACTCAATTTGCAGGTTGCTCACGGGAACATTAGTCAGTGCGAGCACCTTCTTAATGCGCTCGATATCAAAATTACTCAGGCCGAAACTGCGAATCCGTCCCTGCTCACTGATTTCCTGCACCGATTCGAGCGTTTCCTCCAGCGGGATATCGTCATTGGGCCAGTGCAGCAGGTACAGGTCAAGATAATCCGTACCCAGTTTCTCCAGCGACCGATGGCACACGTCCAGCAGGTCCCGGCGGCCCAGCGAATCCTGCGGCGCCTTGGAGGTAATGAACAACTCCTCCCGGTTATAATTTGTAATCGCCTTGCCGATGTCGGATTCGTTTTCGTACAGTGTGGCTGTATCGATATGCCGGTAGCCCAGCTCAATCGCGGTCTGTACCGCTTCCTGACATTGGGATCCGCGCAACTGCCAGGTCCCAAGCCCCAATACAGGCATTTCATATCCGCTTGTAAGCGGTAAGGTTTTTTTAATCGTTTTGGTCGTCATGATATTCTCCTTTGCGTTGTGAACCGGTCGGGTTCTTCCCCCGACAGCGTTCTCGACATCACCGTTCTTCAGTGAATCATATAGGGTCAATATAGCGGGGCTGATGAAAATCCTGTATCAGGAGATATCTGAATAGCAATCAGGAAATGACGCACACTCCAGGCCGTCAGGCCGGATCCCCTCTCTACGTCCTTACCCAACCGCGCCCTGTTTCGCCGTAGTCTCGACGAACACCTTGTCCGCAAAACGTTTCCTTTTAACCCCCAAAGGGTTGAACAATGACGGCCCGCATGTGACCGCCGAATACGAAAATGATGTTCTCGTCCGCAAGTACATCTACGGCCCCGGAATCGATGAGCCGATTTGTATAATTCACGTTGACCCCGCAACCCAAACCCGGTATGATTACCATATGGACGGCCTCGGCTGCGTGATTGCCCTGTCCGATTCGTCAGGGGCAGCCGTCGAGAGCTATTCCTGCCGGGTCTTTGGCAATGTCATAATTCGCGATGGTTTGGGCAATGTAATCTCCCAGACGGCCTACCAGAACCCCTACCTCTTCACCGGCCGACGCTTCGACGACCAGACCGGCCTCTATTACTACCGCGCTCGGATGTACAATGCCGCCCTCGGCCGGTTTATGCAGACCGACCCCATCGGATACTATGACAGCATGAACCTGTATCAGTATTGTATGAATAATCCCGTCAACTGGATGGACCCGTGGGGGTTGAAAAAATGGGGGTATCATTGGTGGAACATCCCAGTTTGGCCTTGGGTATGGGGACATAATCTTGGTGAAGATCTTGCTGACGGGATAGAGGGAGCTTACAATATGTACGAGGCCACACAAAATCCTACCCCTCCAATGGATCTCGACCCCGATCCTTCGCAGGATCCTCGTGCCAAGCAAGTTGAAAAATTCAAGCACGATGCTTTCGATACAGCAAAGGGGGTTCCGAACACTACTTTCACGGGTCCTGCCCCAGCACCGACTAGTGTGGGGGACATTGCAGTAGATGTTGCAGTAGATGTTGTGGCAGATAAATGTGAAGGAGAAGAGGGTGAAGAATAATTTCGATAAAATATCCCAACAAGTTCCAAATAATACAAAAGGTCAAAAAAATGTTTATTTCTAAAAACAAAAAGTTATCATTGAAAGTGTTCTTAGTGCCAATAGTAATTTATTGGTTATGGGGAAGTTTATGTATATATGTATTTCAAGAATCTAATATGACAGCGCTATAAGAATTCGATATTTTTCGCTTCTGCCTTTTTCCTTCG
>CAYVUI010000206.1:0-3129 GCA_964454745.1 uncultured Pirellulales bacterium
ATCGAGGCGCTCGAGCGGCTCCGCGACGAGGGCGCCGACGAGGAGGCCATCGTCGCCGCCGAGCAGGCCATCCTCGACCGCATCATCGAGTCCGGCGGGCGGGCCGCCATCGACCTGTCGCGCGCCAGCCGCGAGCGGTGGGTGATGCACATGACCGCCCGGGCCCAGGCGATCCGCAGCCGGGGGCGCGTCGAGTCGTTCGGCGCCGCCCCGGAGGCCTACAAGGCCCGGCTGCTCGTCGACGCCATCCAGGATCTCACCCGCGACGCCCGCGTGTGGGTCACGCCGCCCGGGACCGAGATGCAGCTCGACCAGACGGAGGTGGACGTGGACCTCGGCGGCTTCACCCGCCCGGAGCTCGAGGAACAGGTGCAGGAAACAGAGTGATGAAGAAGATCGTGCTCATCTCCCTCGCCGGCGTCATCATCGCCGGCTTCCTCGTGTTCATGATGACCTTCACGGTGCGCTTCACCGAGACCGCGGTCGTCACCACCTTCGGCCGCGCGGGCGAGGACTCGATCGTCGAGTCGCCCGGCCTGAAGTTCAAGTGGCCCACCCCGGTGCAGACCGTCACGGTCTACGACAAGCGGCCCCGCCTCCTCGAGACCCGCGAGGAGACCCAGCAGACCGCCGACCAGAACCAGCTCGTCATCGGCGCCTTCCTCACCTGGCGCGTCGACGACCCCCTCGCCTTCTACCAGGCCCACCGCGAGGAGGGCTCCAGCCCCAGCGAGCACTACCGCAAGGCCGAGCGGAACATCGAGTCGCTCTTCCGCTCCGCCCTCTCGGTCGTCAGCCGGTACCGCCTCGACGAGCTGTACACCGGCCCCGACACGCCCTCCCAGATCCCCGAGCTCGAGCGCGCGATGCTCGAGCGCATGACCTCCGGCGCCAACGAGGCCCAGGGCTACGGCGTCGCCGTCGAGTACGTCGGCATCCGCAGCATCGAGCTGCCCGCCTCCGCCACGCGGCAGGTGATGGAGCAGATGAAGAGCGAGCGCGCCAAGCTCGCCGCCGACGCCGAGAGCCAGGGCGAGGCCCGCGCCGCCGCCATCACCGCCAGCGCCCAGGACGACGCCGAGCGCATCCGCTCGTTCGTCCAGCCCGCCGCCGCCGAGCTCGAGGCCCAGGGCGAGCGCGAGGCCCGACAGTGGTTCGAGCAGATGTCCGAGGCCCCACAGCTCGCCATCTTCCTCGAGCAGGTCCGGCTCCTCCGCGAGGGCTTCGGCCGCAAGGCCACCATCGTCCTCGACACCACCGTCCCCGCCCTCCAGCTGCTCGACCTCGCACGCTTCCCCACCCTCGATGAGCCGCCGACTGCCGAGGCCGACGCCCGATGACCGACGACCCGAACATCCCGCCCGCCGACCAGGGCCCCGAGGGCGGCGCGCCCCTCGGGCGGATGCCCGTCGAGGCCCCGAGGCGGGCGTCGCTCACCCTGCGCGACGAGAACGTCCGCGAGGCCCGCATCGCCTCCATGGAGGCCGCCAACAAGTCCCTCGCCGACGCCCTCCGCTTCATCTACCGCGCCCTGCTCGTCGTCCTCGTCGTCCTCGTGGGCGTCTTCCTGCTCTCGGGCTACCAGCAGGTCAACCAGGCCGAGCGCGGCATCAAGGTCGCCTTCGGCGCCGTCGTCGACGGGAACCTCCAGCCCGGGCCCACCTTCAGCCTGCCCGAGCCCCTCGGCGAGATCGTCCGCGTCTCCACCGCCCAGCGCAGCGTGCTGATCGACCGCGCCTTCGTCCCCGCCACCTACCGCGCCGACCGACCGCTCGACCAGCAGGGCCTCGGTGGGCAGGAGATCGACCCGGGCCGCGACGGCTCGCTCATCACCGGCGACGGCCAGCTCGCCCACGCCTCCGTCGCCGCCACCTACCGCGTGGAGGACCCCTCCGCCTTCGTCCGCAACATCCACCCGGACGAGGAGCAGGCGCTCGTCGAGTCGGTCATCCGCCGGGCCACGATCATCGCCGTCGCCTCCACGACCATCGACGATCTGCTCGCCCGCGGCGCCGCCCGCGAGGGCGAGGCGGGGGGGCGCGAGTCCTCCCTCGAGCGGACCATCCGCGACGCCGCCCAGCGCACGCTCGACGCCATGGACGCCGGCGTGACCGTCGACCGCATCGCCCTCCGCGCCGTCTTCCCGCCGCTGCGCATCCGCTCGGACTTCAGCAAGGTCGTCGAGGTTGACGCGCGGGCGCGGCAGGCGCGGGAGCGTGCCGAGGAGGAGCGCCGCCGGACGCTCAACGCCGTCGCCGGCTCCGCCGCCGAGCCCATCCTCGACCTGATCGACGAGTACGGCGAGCTGCTCGCCGCCGGCCGCGACGACGAGGCCGCCGAGGTCCTCGACACCCTCTACGGGATCTTCCGCGGGGAGCACGACGGCGTCGCCGTCGAGATCCGCGGACGCGCGTACGACGAGGTCAACTTCTCCGGCCAGGGCGCCCAGCGGATCAGCGCCGCCAGCCGCAACCGCCAGCGGCTCGTCTCCGACGCCGCCCGCACCGCACGCCTCTTCCAGGAGAAGCTCGCCCAGTACCGCGACAACCCGGACTACTTCATCGCCCGCGAGACCGTCCGCGCCCTCAACGACTTCTTCGCCCACGACCACGTCCAGGTCTTCTTCGCCGACAACCTCACCCTCATGCTCAACGAGGATCCCGAGCTCGCACGCGAGCTCCAGCGCGCCATCCAGCGCCGCCTCACCGAGCAGACCCTCGAGCGGCAGGCCCAGGGCCGCCAGCTCTGGGACGAGGACTGGGACGAGGACTGACCCCCGCCAACCGGGAGCCCACCCATGACCCACGCGCCCGCCAGCGCCGCACGCCACGCGCCCCACCAGGGCTCCGAGCGCGTCGTCGTCGCCGCCCAGCAGCTCACCAAGACCTTCAAGGACTTCTGGCTCCGCAGCCGCGTCCGCGCCGTCGACGCCATCGACTTCCACGTCGAGCGCGGCGAGGTCTTCGGTCTCCTCGGCCCCAACGGCTCCGGCAAGTCCACCACCATCAAGCTCGTCCTCGGGCTCCTCAAGCGCACCAGCGGGCGCCTCCAGGTCTTCGGACGCTCGCCCTTCGACGTCGCCGTCAAGAGCCGCATCGGGTACCTCCCCGAGGAGTCCTACCTCTACCC
>CAYVUI010000207.1:0-3045 GCA_964454745.1 uncultured Pirellulales bacterium
ATAATTCGCGATGGTTTGGGCAATGTAATCTCCCAGACGGCCTACCAGAACCCCTGCCTCTTCACAGGTCGGCGTTTCGACGACCAGACCGGCCTCTATTACTACCGCGCACGGATGTACAATCCCGAATTAGGCCGATTCCTCCAGACCGATCCCATTGGATATTGGGATAGCATGAACCTGTACCAGTACTGCCTGAATAATCCAATCGGTTACATTGATCCAAGCGGTTTGTGGACTTTAGACCTCACCGCTGCATATGGACTTGGTTTTCATATAAAAGTCGGTAAAAATAACGGTCAGTGGAGTGGTTCATTTGAAGGTGGCCTTGGAATGGGATTAAAAGTTGGCTATGATTCCTATGATTCTGGTGAAGTTACACCAGGTGTGGGGGGGGGTCGGTTCTTTATCAGGTGGAGCAGGTGCAGGTAAATTATTTAGTTTTGGAGGCGAAGTAGATGGTTCTTGGACTTGTGATTATGTGAATTGGGAGGCTACAGTGGGAGGTGGTGCACATGGTACAGTTGGGGTTATGAATGCAAATGCAACTGGTCATTTAGCTCATAGTATGGATTTCTATAGTAATGAATATGATGAATTGCAGTATGATTATAATCCTGATGTTGGCGTAAGCACGGGAGGTCAATATGGTGCAGCGGTATTTATGGGCGCGGGAGTGAAAACAGCTGGACATACTAAGAAAAAAACAAAATCTAATTAGTAGTTACCCAAAATCCTACTTAAGAGTGTGATAATGCATCAGAATTGAAACAAGGCAAAAAATGACATTCATTTCAAAAAACAAGTCGACGAATACTTTGGTGCCAGTCAAGAAGGCGTTAAACTTCTCATCGCTTCTTATAGCAAAGCAACTCGACGCATCTATAGCTGTGCTCTCTCCCGTTTTTTTTAAGTGTAGCAATCAACTGAACGCCACGTTTCCAATTTGTTTTTTATTCACTTTTAAAATTTTGGCCAGTGCCGTGAGTATCTTGTATAAGCCGTACGAAGCGGTCCATTTCTGGAAACGCAGGCGTTATAGATCGCTGGACCAGTAAAGGTCGGCAACGGTTTATGGTCTTGTAATAGGGAATGATTTTGATATGGTAAAGGTAGATGGCGGACGGCTTGTTATTGATGTGGTCTTATGTGAGAAAGCCCGGGGAGCGAGTCAGTTAACCGATATCCAAACTAAGCAGTTCTCCTTAATTCAAAGGGTATTTTGCTCAGCGAATGAGGACAACTTTAATTGAGTCTTTAGAAATAGCAATAATATAACCATGATTAACTTTTTATTATACCTGAAGAAGATAAATTACAAATGCTATATTTTGATTATACTTATAATAGCATTTAGAATAGCAACGCCGAACGTAAAGAAATATTTCTTTTATGACAATAATATAGAAGATAAACTTGCATCAATAGTAGATAAGGAATGCAACTTTCAGCGGGCTATTGGCGATTTAATAAGCATAAAATATCTTGATACTCAAGGCTGGTCTTTAAAAGGAAAAAATGGTAATAGCTATTATGAAGGTGTGTATCTTTTTCGGATTCAAGGTACAGATAAAGTGCTGGATATAAAAGTGTTTTGGCTAAAGGAGTCTGTTTATAATATCAAAGAAATATCAGTGAATAAGTGGGGTTTTTTGAATGATCCCAAAGTATGGCCGAGTGATTCGAATAACAAAGAAAAAGATCATATTTACCTTTCTTCTTATATTAATGAGTTAATAGACTGTGGTTTCCATCTTACAATCCTATTATTATTAATGACCATATTGTACAAATATCCTAAAAAGCTTTCTATGTTTTTGATTGCAGAAAAAGGGTTTTGGCATGACACTTTGTTTTTAATATGTATGTGTAATTTTTTTTATTTTTTTTATAAGTCATTATATGTGATAGCTTTTACAGTTTTGTAAATGTCGTAGGGTTGTCGATAACGTTGTCTCGTAGACATGTCATAGGGTTGTCCACCTCAAAATATACCCAGGTGATTGAGAATAGAATTTTCGGAATTATTTGCTCTGTAAAAAGTTAAAAGTGATGGATTTGGTTCCGATTTTCGGGAGGCCGAAGGTGGATTCTTATCGATTGACGGCCCCGGAATCGACGAGCCGATTCGCATAATTCACGTTGACCCCGCAACCCAAACCCGGTATGATTACCATATGGACGGTCTCGGCTCCGTGATTGCCCTGTCCGATTCGTCAGGGGCAACCGTCGAGAGCTATTCCTGCCAGGTCTTTGGCAATGTCATAATTCGCGATGGTTTGGGCAATGTAATCTCCCAGACGGCCTACGAGAACCCCTGCCTCTTCACCGGTCGGCGCTTCGATGACCAGACCGGCCTCTATTACTACCGTGCTCGGATGTACAATCCCGAATTAGGCCGATTCCTCCAGACCGATCCCATCGGCTACTACGATTCCATGAACCTCTACCAATACTGCAGTAATAATCCGATAAATTGGATTGATCCATTGGGATTGACAACTGTTCGTATAACCCTTACGGACGGAACGGTAAAAACTTTAATTGACCCAACAACGCAAGAATTTCGAGATACTGTGCAGTCTTTGAAAGACTGCTCCGTTGGGAAAATACAGTTTTCTGGACACGGCGAAAGTGAATATATGCAGCTTGAAGATGCCTGGCTCACTGGTAAAGGGTTGATAGTTAAGAATGGCAAGTTTATATATGAGAGAGGTGGCGGATCATTGGCGGATGACATAAGAAGTAAACTTGTTGAAGGTGCGACGGTTCATTTCGATGGATGTAATACTGCCGCTAGGAAAATGAGGGGCGAAATAGGATGGTCAACTGGCAGTAACAATAATATTACCAGAACATTGAGCAGAGAGTTGCAAGGCGTGAAAGTGGTAGGCAATAGAGGATTTGGTATAGGTAATGAGATTTTTGGTCTACGGTTTTTTGGTTGGTTTGGTACTGAAACACATGTGTTTGGAGTTGGAAGGACGTATGTAGGGCTTGCTGAATAAGCCCTAATTTCTATTTTACTGAGTTTCTCAGGCGGCC
>CAYVUI010000208.1:0-2971 GCA_964454745.1 uncultured Pirellulales bacterium
GGCTTGGCGGGCGGCGCGGACGGGACTTCCGCTGCTGCCGGGGCGGCGCCGGCGTCCATCCTCACCGCCACCTCGCGCCCGGGCCTGGCGCCCTTGCGGCCCGCGGCCTGGGTCAGGACCTTCTTGATGACGCGATCCAGCGTCCGACCCTCTCCAGGGAAGGGCTTGGCGATCACGTCAACCGCCCCACGCCGGCTCATGGCGATCGCCAGCCGCATGAGGTCCACGGCCTGCGGCAGGCCGTCCACCTCGTGGTCGCTCATGATGATGACCGGCGGCATCGGCCGATCCATCTGCGACATCCGCTCCAGCAGGTTCTCCGTGTTCTGGATGCGGGCCTGGCCGTTGCCTGTGCGAGCGCGGATGCGGATGCCGCAGAGGATGTAGGTGTACTCGTTGATTTTCAGCCGCTTGAGGGCGTCGGCCTGGCTGTGAACCACCTCGCCGAAGTGCTCCAGCGAGTCCAAGGCGTCGCTGACGGCCTCGACGATCTCCGGCTTGTCCTCGATTACAAGGGCTTTGCACGTCATTCTCGGGTCTCCCGCTCCTGCACGTCGGGAGCGGCGCCCTGACTGCTCGTCGGGCAGGATCGCCCGGGATTCACCGCATCCTCCGTACCAGTTCTCACGTCGATCTGCCTCCGGCGACCGCTTCCCTGCGGCCGCCGAACAGATGCTGCCTCGCCCTGGACCTGCCGGCAAGGGCCTGACAGTGCGCGAAGGTCACTTGCGCGCACACCGGCCGCCGGAAGGCAAGGCGACTCAACGGGATGCCCGGGTGCGGGCGTCGGGAAGTTTTTTTCGCCGAGTTCGGCCGCCGGCAAGTCGGGGCCGTCGTCGGAGGAGAGCCCGCGGAGTTGCGGGATCAGGCGGCAAAGCTCATCGCGGGGAATCCGGTCGATCAGCCGCCGCGCCTCGGCGTAGAGCGGGTCAAACAGCTTCGATAAGTCACACAGCGGGACGATATTGGGCTCGTCGCACGGCCCTCGGGACTCCGATCTTCTCATGTCTCATCCCTGGCTCCGGTCCTGTCGGCCCTCTACCCGATGCTGGGCGGGTTTCGCAAGGACGAGGAAGATGTTCGCATTCTGTACGGTAGCGGGGTGGCAGCGGCTGGATGGCCGTGTAGTGAAGACCTTCGGGGTTGTGGGCGATTGGCGGCGTGGGACAATGCAGCCATGTTCCTGCGGCGATGCCACCGGCGGAAGAACGGCAAGCGACACGCCTACTGGGCGCTGGTCGAGTCGTATCGCACCGAGCGCGGCCCGCGTCAGCGGGTCGTGGCGTATCTCGGCCAGGTCGACGGTCGTCAGCGGCGGCGCGTGAAGTCGGCGGCCGGGGCGCCCGACGATCCATCGCTCTTTGACCCTGCCGACGGCGACTGCGCCGAGGTGGACCTCAGGAAGGTCCGCGTCGAGCGGTGCCTCGAGTTCGGCGGCCCGTGGCTGGGGCTGCACATTCTCAAGACGCTCGATCTGCCGGAGTTCCTCGACGAGATCATGCCCGCCGGCCGTGAGGAAGTGCCCTGGCCGCTGATGGCGGCGGTGCTGGTGCTCTGCCGGCTGTGCGAGCCCTCCAGCGAGCTGCGCATCGCCGAGCACCTCTACGAGCGGACGGCCCTGGCAGACCTGCTGGGCGTGCCGGCAACCGCGGTCAACGACGATCGCCTCTACCGCGCCCTGGACCGCCTGCTGGTGCACAAGGACGCCCTGCAGATCTTCCTCAAGAACCGCCTGGGCAGCTTGTTCGACCTGCAGTACGACCTGCTGCTCTACGACGTCACCAGCACGTACTTCGAGGGCCAGGCCAAGGCCAACCCCAAGGCCCAGCGCGGCTACAGCCGCGACCACCGAAGCGACTGCAAGCAGGTGTGCATCGCCATGGTGGTGACGCGCGAGGGCATCCCGCTGGGCTACGAGGTCTTCGCCGGCAACCGCACCGACGTCACGACGGTCGAGGAGATCGTCGAGACGATGGAGGACCGCTATGGCCGGGCCGACCGCATCTGGGCGATGGACCGGGGCATGGTCAGCGAGGACAACCTGGCGTTCCTGCGCGAAGGCGGCCGGCGGTACATCCTGGGGACGCCCAAGAGCATGCTGCGGCAGTTCGAGCGGCAGCTTCTGGCGCCCGACTGGCAGGCGGTCCACGAAGGGCTGGAGGTCAAGCTCGTGCCCTCGCCGGACGGGGCCGAGACGTTCATCCTGTGCCGCAGCGGCGACCGAGCGCAGAAGGAACGGGCGATGCACGAGCGGTTCGCCCGGCGGATCGAGCAGGGGTTGGTGAAGATGGAAGAAGGCTGCCGCAGGCGGCGGCAGAAGCCCATCGCCGTGGCCAAGCGGCTGGGGCGGTTGCTGGGCGCCAACACGCGGGCGGCCGGGCTGTTCGAGACCGACGTGGTGACGGCCGCCGACGGCGGAGCGCGTCTGGTGTGGCGGAAGGTGGAGGCCTGGCAGGAGTGGGCGACGCTGAGCGAGGGCTGCTACCTGCTGCGGAGCAACGTCAACGACTGGTCGGCCCAGGACCTGTGGCAGGCGTACATGCAGTTGACCGAGGCGGAGGAGGCGTTCCGCATCCACAAGTCGGACCTGCGCATCCGGCCGGTGTGGCACCAGAAGGAAGACCGGGTCGATGCGCACATCCTGGTGTGCTTCCTGGCGTACGTGCTGTGGAAGACGCTGGGGCAGATGTGCAAGGCCGCCGGCCTGGGCGACGAGCCGCGGCGGGTGCTCGATGAACTGGGCCGCATCCGCCTGGTGGACGTGGTGCTGGCGACTCGCGACGGCCGGGAGGTCCGCCGGCGCTGCGTGACCCGGCCGGACGAGCACCAGGCGATCCTGCTGCACCGCCTGGGCCTGACGCTGCCGGAGTACCTGGCCGTGACCGACGAAACCGTGACGGCCGTGTAGTGAAGACTTCGGCCTCCGGCGAACGTAAACAAAGGACTTACGATCGAAACTGCGGAACTTGGG
>CAYVUI010000209.1:0-2915 GCA_964454745.1 uncultured Pirellulales bacterium
GTACTTCAGCTCGACGCACGGTGCCCGCAAGGGGTTGGCTGATACGGCACTCAAGACCGCGGACTCGGGGTACCTGACGCGTAAACTCGCGGACGTGGCCCAGAACGTGATGATTACGGAAAATGACTGCGGGACACTGCAGGGTATTAATAAGAGTACGGTGTACAAGGGTGAGACGATTGACGTTCCGCTGCGTGACCTGATCATCGGGCGGACGGCTCGCGATAACATCCGCAACCCGATGACCGACGAGATGATCGTGCGTGAAAACGACGTGATTACCTCGGAGGCGGCCCGCAAGATCGAGGATCTCGGGCTCGATACGATTCGTGTCCGCAGTGCACTGACCTGCGAGAGCGAGCTGGGTATTTGTGCGAAATGCTACGGCTGGGACCTGTCGACCGGACGCCTGGTGGAAGAGGGCCTTGCGGTCGGAATCGTTGCGGCTCAGTCGATTGGTGAGCCGGGTACACAGCTTACGATGCGTACGTTCCATACCGGGGGTATCGCGTCGATCAGTGTCCTGGAAACCAGCCAGGCATCGCCGCGTGACGGTACAGTGAAGTTCCATGAACTTAACGCCGTTTTGGCGACGACGGATGAAGGCGAAGAGATGCTCGTCGCTCTTAAGCGGAATGGTGAAATGTCATTGCATGATGACAAGGGCCGCGAGCTTGAACGGTTCAAGATTCCATACGGCGGTGTTCTGCATGTGGAAGAAGGGGCCAGTGTCAAGCAGGGCGATACGCTGTTCTCGTGGGATCCGCACCGTGTGCCGATTCTTGCCGAGGTTGGCGGTCTTGTGCGTCTGATCGATGTAATCGAAGGTGAGACCATGCGTCTTGAGCAGGAGCTCAAGGGGCAAAAGGGTAAGCCGGTTGTCATCGAGCACAAGGGTGACAAGCACCCGCAGGTAATCGTGGAAGATGAGAACGGTAAGATTCTCGATGTTCACTACCTGCCTGCGAAAGCGCGTATTGAAGTGATTGAAGGCCAGGAAGTCAAGGCCGGTCAACTGCTGGCCCGTCTGCCGCGAGGTTCGGGCGGTACGCAGGATATTACCGGTGGTCTGCCGCGTGTGACGGAAATCTTTGAGGCACGCAAGCCCAAGGAGCCGGCAGCGATGGCGGAGATCAGCGGTACGGTTGAACTCAAGAGTGATAAACGCCGCGGCAAGATGACCATTACAATCCGCAGTGAAAGCGGCATGGAAAAGGAACACCACGTTCCGCGCGACCGTCACCTGAACTTCCATACGGGTGACTACTGCGAGGCGGGCGAGGCGCTGACGGACGGCCCGCTGGTTCCGCACGATATTCTGCGTATTCGCGGTGAGGAAACCCTTCAGCGTTACCTGCTGCGTGAAATTCAGAATGTATACCGCAGCCAGAATGTGACAATCAGCGATAAGCATATCGAGATCATTATTTCGCAGATGATGCGGAAGGTCGAGATCGAGTCGGTTGGTGACAGCGAATTCCTGCCGGGCGAAGTCGTGGATAAATTTGTGTTCCGCCGGGCGAATATGGACATTGCCCAGGGATTGCGGATTACGGATGTCGGGGATACGGATCTCAAGGAAGGCCAGCTTGTGACCAAGGATGAGCTTGAAAAGGCCAATGCCAAGGCGGAAATGCTTGGCGGTGACCCGGCCAAGGGCAAAAAACCGCGTCCGGCGACAGCCCATACCCTGCTTTTGGGTATTACCAAGGCCTCGCTGCAGTCGGAAAGCTTTATTTCGGCGGCAAGTTTCCAGGAAACAACAAAAGTGTTGACAGAGGCATCGCTTGCCGGTAAAATGGATGATTTGATTGGATTAAAGGAAAATGTGATCCTTGGCCACCTGATTCCGGCCGGTACGGCGTTCAAGGCGTACCTCAATGCCCGGGTCAAGCATTTGGCGGAGGCTCCATTGCCCAAGCAGCTTGAAGAGCTTAAGGATGTCCATGATGCAGACGTGGCTGCGGATAAGGCCGTCAAGGCAGCACTTGGACTGGATGAATAGAAAGAAATCAGTAAGATAAGATTTTGGAGAAAATATGCCGACAATCAATCAGTTAGTAAACAAGGGCCGGAAGAAGAAATCCGGCAAGCGTATTTCGGATATTACCGGTTGTCCGCAGAAACGCGGGGTTTGCCTGGTCGTTCGTACCCAAACGCCCAAGAAGCCGAACTCTGCGCTGCGTAAGATCGCCCGTGTGCGTCTGACCAACGGTAAGGAAGTTACGGCATATATTCCGGGTATCGACCATAACCTGCAGGAGCACAGTACGGTGATGGTTCGCGGCGGTCGTGTCCGTGACCTTCCCGGTGTTCGGTATCACATCGTTCGCGGAACGCTGGATACGGCGGGTGTCAGCGGCCGCAAGCAGGGCCGCAGTAAGTATGGCGCGAAGCAATAAAAGTTATAAAACTATATAGAAAAAAGACTTAACGAGGTTTAATCAGGCATGGCAAAGCGTTTTACGGCATCAAACGAACAGTTGAAACCCGATGCGGTTTATCACAGCAAGCTGGCGTCCAAATTTATCAACTGTATGATGTTGGACGGAAAAAAGAGTGCGGCTCAGCGTGTTTTTTATGACGCGATGGAGATCATTCGCAAGAAGGTGAATGACACAGAGCCCCTGGAAGTATTTGAGACGGCTGTCAATAATGTCAAGCCGATGCTCGAGGTACGCAGTAAGCGTGTCGGTGGTGCGAGCTACCAGGTGCCTATGCAGGTGAGTCCCAAGCGTCAGCAGTCGCTTTCGATCCGGTGGATCCTGGCGGCGTCGCGCGGCAAGAAGGGCAAGCCGATGAGCCTGCGTTTGTCCAGTGAGCTGATCGATGCCTTTAAGAAAGAAGGTACCGCGATGACCACCCGCGAGAATGTGCATCGTATGGCGGAAGCGAACAAGGCTTTTGCTCATTTT
>CAYVUI010000210.1:0-2893 GCA_964454745.1 uncultured Pirellulales bacterium
AACCCCATCCCATTGTAAAAAAAGAACTTCCAAATTATTCAGCAAGCCCTATGTAATCTCCGCGTTTTGCCGATCCACATTTCTTGCGATATTGACCAGCACTCCCGCGGCGGCTGCGCTTAGCAGCATGCTGGTTCCGCCGGCGCTGATGAAGGGCAGGCCCATGCCCTTGGTCGGCAGGACGACGGTGACGACACCTATATTAATAGCTGCCTGGATCCCGAAGGTCAGCACGATTGCAGTGGCGAGCAGTTGGCCGAAGCCGTCGCGGCATTTCCAGGCGATGGCAATGCCGGCAATGACCAGGGCGGCGATGAGCAAAATCACGAATATCGCACCTAAAAAGCCCCATTCTTCGGCGATGACCGCGAAAATGAAGTCGGTTGTGTCTTCGGGCAGGTGGCCGTATTTCATCACGCCGCGGCCCATGCCCTTGCCCCAGAGTCCGCCGGAGGTGATCGCGCAGAGTGACTGGTTGGCCTGATAGCAGGCCGGAAGGTCGATATCAGGGTTTAGAAATGCGCGGATACGGTTCATGCGGGTGGTGGAGGTCATTACCGCGGCGACAAAGAGCGGCACGGCGGCAACGCCGGGAACGATAAAGTGGTACCATTTTGCTCCGCCGGCGAACATGACCAGGCCCGCGAGCAGGGCGATCAGGGCGGCGGTGCCGAAATCCTGGGTGATAATCAGCCCGCAGACCAATGCGATGAGCATGCAGGCGGGAATGAATTTGAGGAAGAATTTATCCATTTTGCCGCGGTTTCGCCACAGGTAGGCCGCAAGGAAGAAGGTGAGCGTCCATTTTGCCAGTTCGGACGGCTGGAAGCTGACGGCGGCCGGACCAAGCGGCAGCATGAGCCAGCGGCGGGCGAGGTTTTTCTCGACGCCGATGCCGGGGATCAGGACCAGGGCCAGCAGCACAACGGACAGGGTGAGGATATAGGGCGTTATGGATTTGTAGCTCGCGGCGAACTCGAAGCTGAACCGGCGGTAGGGCACGAGCGAGACGAGGTACATCACGAGGATCGCCAGCGGGAAGAAAGCGAGCTGCTTTAGCGTGGTGAATTTGTAGAATTCGCCCAGCTCGAATTTGGCGTCTACGGTGGTGCCGGCCGAGAAGACGAAGACGGTGCCCACGGCCATCAGGGCCATGATGAGCATTTCGACGGTCAGTGCGAGCTCGAATCTTGGTTTTGCGGTGATCAGTTTCATACAGAGAGTATCGGCAAAATGGGTAATATGGCAACAGATTTTTTGATGTAGGTGATGTCGCTTCTATTTAAGAAACACTGATATCGCAGATTGCCGCTGATTTTACTTCGTTCACTTTGATTTATTTCTCCATCCGCGACTCGCTAATGCTCGCATGGATGGAGGCCTCGGTTGTCTCATTCGACGAGCTCACTCGAAAAATGGATGCTGCCTTCGGCAGCGGCTGAATTTTATTACGATCTCGCGCAAAGACGCTAAGACCGCAAAGGTCTCGCTTTGCTCGACGATGAAATATATTTTTTAAGGACGCTGATGACACGGATTTTCACAGTTTTTTTCATTATAAATGAGTACAGTTGGTTACGTGATGATTTGCGATGTTGAAGTGGGCGGGTTTGGGATCGTGGTTTATCGAGCCTTTGGCTCGACGATGTTGTGCGAGGCGCACAACATCAAGGAAACGGTCTTCGACCGACTCTTAATTATCTACGAGGACTATTTTCAATTTGCCTGATGAGGCTGCGCCTCGGTCTCGACCGATATTGAAAGTTGAAAATAGATACTCACACAATGAATATATCTATATAATACTTTTAATTCATTACGAATAACCCACAGAGGTCAGCTAATCCGGGGTAAGGGTACATCTAATCTCACCAGTATTTTCATCTATAAAATATAATATATTTTTACGCGAAATGGTTAGAGTATATTTGTGTTTATTAAATTTATTATTAGTTTTAGGCATAAGAATAAAACAACGCATTTTTTTGGAATAACGAGATTCACACTCATATTTAATTTTGGGTATCTTTACACATGAGGACAATTTCGGATTGATAAGATATGTGCTCTTTCCTATATTTACAAGTAATATATCACCCTCATTACTGGCGCTTACCACAGAACCATTTTTAATTTTATATTTCCAAATAAACTTATCAGATTGTAATGAATAAAGCTTATATAATTTAGTTTCTTCAGAAACATCATAATCACACATTAGCCAATAAGGAAAGTCTAGCGGCCATGGGATCCAAAGACCGCCAGAAGGGCACTCCGGGAGAGATCTTTCCCATAATTGTTTTCCGTTTCTATTAAAACATCGTAATTTCAAATAAAAGCTGAAATAATGTTCTAAATCCGGAGAGACATCTATAAATAAACCTTCAGTTTCAAATTCTATCACTTTTTTTATTTTCTTGCTTTGAGTATCCCAATTGAAGACAGATTTAGTATTATCATAGACAAAGACAGAGCCATCCTGAGATAACTTAATGCTGTCTAAACGATATTCAGTATCTACCAAATGAGTTTTACCGGTATCAGAGTTTATGGCGTAGATATCATTTCTTAATTCCGGATTCGTATATTTTTGAACTATAATCCAGGGAGAATGATCACTTGCAAAAATATTTCTTATGCATCCTATGGAGTTGTCAAGAAAGACCGTTTTTGTTTTGGATAAATCCGGCATAGAATATATCTGTATTTCTGTATCTTTTAACACAAATAAACTGCTGTTTTTTTCTACATAATTCAGAATCATTTCTTTATCGCAAATATTCTCTGGTGGAACGATCTCAGAGTACAGAACTGAAGATCCAAAAACTAATAATATACCTAATATGACAGCGCTATAAGAATTCGATATTTTTCGCTTTTGCCCTTTTTCTTC
>CAYVUI010000211.1:0-2888 GCA_964454745.1 uncultured Pirellulales bacterium
TTTTTTTACACTTTTTTCACGCAACTTTACAGCATTTCTTTTCCGCAACAGGAACGAGTTAGCAAAAGAAATTGAAAAATTAACTCAATACTCAACCTCTTGTAAGCAGATATGAACTCAATAAGAATTTCTGTCAAATGCCGAGTAAATCAGTTCAAATATTTTAAGCACTGTTGCATTAAATTACATGAGACAGATGTTGAATACCTGACATCTTCAAGTTGAATATAAAAAATGAGTGTGACTGGCTTACAAACAGCAAACGAAGAGAAAGCATTTTGATGCTTATAAGGCAGCCCATGACCGTCAGGCAAATTTCCCTGAAGACGAAAATTCGGGAAGATGGATGCAGTTTTATCCTGCAGGAGCTAAGCAGATGTGACATTGTCCAATGCCTGAATCCACGAGTCAAAAGAAGTCGCTTATACTGGCTGACACAAAAAGGGATCAACTGTCAGCAATTTCTTTTTAAACAGACCCATAAGGCTGCACCCACTTATGACTTTCCTAATGTGGATTGGGAATTGTATGGCTGGGTTTGCTTTAACCATCGTAGTTCAATAATAAAAGTGATGACTGAACCTATGAATCCCGCCAGTATCCGGCGAAAGATTTATCGCCAATATCCCACAATCAAAATTAGCGCAAACAATGTTTTGGATATTTTACGATTGTTTGTAAAAAAGGCTATCGCGGAGTCAGTTTACCAAGAAAAATCGGCTCGTGCCTCCTATCAATTGACAGAACTGGGCCAAAAATTACAAAAACTCCTTTGGCGATATGATAGAGGATTGTATGTAATCGCCACTACCTCATCCGACAGATAATAGTCTTTTTTATAGGCCCTTTAACAATTCGTTTTTAGAAGTGTCAACAAAACTTAAGCGTTCAGATTTCCAAACTTATCATCGCTATTACGAGAGACTTTGTCAATATTGAGTAGAAATACTCATGTTTCGAGTGTAAGACCATATTTTGGAAATGTAGGCACAACGAAGGGTTAGATTTCCAGCCCTATCTGAATTTGCCATCAGCCCTATGCTGCGGTTTGAGGAGGAGGTGAAATGACCAGCCCAGGGTTTACGTCCGAAACGAGATGGCAAGTTAATTCTCCTTTTTTTACAAGCTTACGAATGTGGGTGTTCCCGACTCTGCAATCATAAAGGATTATATTAAAACCTACAATTATATAAAGATAGAAAAGAAAACTTTGTAATATGAGTGCCATACGTATGTCACTGTTCCCAAAATACTGCTTGTTTTTTGATCTAAGTTTCTGTAATCAGTCAAATTGTTGAGTATTTTTCCATTTTTCTATTGACATAAATTTCAGCTTGTGTGTATAGTTATAGCTGTATTGAGGCTGTCGCCAAAGGAAGCGACACGAAATCTTAAATAGGATTTGTTTTTTGTGAGGAAGAACTTTTAGTTAAGTTTTGTTCCGAATTAGCGAGGAGGTTCATCTTCACGGTGCAGTGTGTCATGGATGGTGTTAGGTTAATGCTCTAATTGCCTGTATCATTCATTCCATTACAAAGGAACAGAGGTTGTCTTTTGAATCTCAGCTGAGATTGTGCGGGTGTTTTGCGCGTATTCGTTGCAGACATGATTAAAATGTGGCAAACACCTACGAGTTGTTTGTATTTTACTTTTGTTAGATCTGATATAAGGAGTACACAAGTGTATAAACTAATCCTGGCGTTCTCTGTCATCTTCATTACCTGTTTTGGATCGTTTTTTTCTCTTTTAGCGGAAATAGATAGTGATGGAGGTACTTGTGCTTTGCATAATAGTGAAGGAGCAAAATTCCTTTGGACTACTTCGAAAGATTCTCCAGGATCAGATATAACATTAACTTATGGAGGTTGTAGTGGTGGAGGCGAAAGTGGAACCGCCTATATTTTTGCAGGCTTTTCCCCTGTAGGTTCTCTTTGCGATTGTGATCCGGATACGTTTCCCTGTGATGGCGATTCAGGCACTTGTTATGATGAGGTAGGTACTGAGGGTGACTATGGAGTTACGGTAACAATTACTGTTTCTGGCGATGAAGAATTATTTAAGTCCTTTTTCCCGGGCGGACTTTATGTCCTTGCACATGTTGCAGATGGAGATGGAGGCACAGCCTGCAATTTTGACACCTACATCACAGAAATAGATGAAGAATGCGAGATACCAATGACTGTAATGGGTAATGTAGGCCCATTAATCAAGCTTATAGCAGGGGTTAAGGCATTCGGTGTCTCCGATGAAGAAGAGACTTTTGATATTGAAGTTAAATTCTACGAAAAACGAATATATAATATTATCGATGGTGAACCTGCAACAAGCTGTTATACAGAAGTTGATAGTGCAAAAGGATCGATTACCGTGAAACCCAATAAGGAGAAGGAGAACGGTTCAACTGGAGGCCCTTCTACAAATGGTGAAGCCGCCTGGATGAAATCAAATCCGAGAGCCTATGACGGTTCTGACTCTAGTCAAAGCGAATGGAGTGTGGGGTATAAAGTAGGAGATCTTTGCTGTGAAGATGTAACTGGCTGGATTGGACCTCATTCATGCACAAATCCCGTTGAAACGACCATCGTACCGGGTAGTGCTACACATCATCGAGCCAAGGTTCCGGGATATAAGGAGGACGTGAATAATACGCTTCCCGAGTACATGAGTAACCGAGGATGGGATACGGATCCGGATGAGGGGTATATTTCTTTGGAACTTGGGGAATTTGGAACCTTTTATTATCATTGTGGCCATGAAGACAGTGAAGGTCGAAATCTTCTGACCAAAGTGGAGTATTGTGAATCAGGAGAAATTGCAGGCCAAGGTGACATTCTGTGGTTTA
Source organism: uncultured Pirellulales bacterium (assembly GCA_964454745.1). Lineage (GTDB taxonomy): Bacteria > Planctomycetota > Phycisphaerae > Sedimentisphaerales > Anaerohalosphaeraceae > CAYVUI01. Next base: position 2,843 of record CAYVUI010000211.1, read on the forward strand.
TGTGAAGTAGTTATTAATGTGCAGTTGACATGCTAAACATTGATGG
>CAYVUI010000212.1:0-1903 GCA_964454745.1 uncultured Pirellulales bacterium
ATCGACAGCTTTCCGATTGAAGTCCACGGCGAACAGCATGGGGCCGCCTACAACGTAACCGTACAAGAGCACCATTCATGCAGAAGGGTTGACTAAGACGAGCGGCGGCGGGCTCGGCGGGTTCTTTTGCGGTCGGCGGCTTGGCGGCGTTCGTCTTGCCGATATTGCCGGACCGCTTCAGGATGCTCCAGCTTCCAGGCATGAGGGGTCAGAGTCGACCAGTCGGTCTCGCCCTGCAGCACCCGTCGCAGGACGTCGTCAAGATAGGCTCGCACGTCGAGGTCGTTGCGGATCGCACTGCCGATAATCGTCAGGAGGTTCGCCGCGCGTTCGCCCGCTGCCACCGAGCCTTTAAATAGCCAGTTTTTTCTGCCCGTGGCGATGCGCTTCATCAACTGCTCGCAGTCATTGTTATCGATCGGGATCGAAGCATCTTCCGTGAAGCGACACAACGACTCCCAGTGACGGCGAACATACGCCGCAGCTTGCCCCAAGTTGCTTTTGGGCAGAACGGTCGGTGACTGCATCGCTTCGCTCTCGAGGTACTCCTTGATCTGATCCAAGATGTGACGCGAGAGACTTTGTCGCCGTGAGCGACGCTCCGCGTCGTTCAGCAACTTAATCTGATCCTCCACGTCATAGAGCATCCGAATCAGAGACTCGAGCTTGGCAACCTGCAGCGGGAATGCGCTGCGGCACTCGTCGATCTTGCGACGCGCATGAGCCCAGCACGCCGCGAACGTGATCCGCGAGTCACTCCGCATCTCAATCTTTTGAAAACCCGACCAGCAGTCGCCGACCAACGTGCCGGCGAAATCATCAAGGACTTCATCCGGTCCGTCGCGATGTCGGCTCACCGTGAAGTCGAATGCCACCACCGGGAGACGCGCTGCATAGTAGCCCCACATGTGGGCTTTGATGCTCGGCTTGTCTTTCTCGATCGCGTCGCTCAGCACCTCCGCGATCCGCTCCCCGCGAGGATGGGCCGAGAGATCCGGCATGGCTTGGGGAGTGATCAGCAGCACGCCCGTGTCATCGCAGCCAATGGTCGTGTCTTGCTTCAAGACGAAGCGAAGATGCTCGGCCAGGGGACGCAGCGCGAATTCGACCGCGGTCTCGAGGTTCTGAAGTACCGAGCGGCTGGGCGTCCACCCGCTCCCGGCGAACATGTCTTGCTGGCGGTAAAACGGCAGGTGATAGAAGTACTTCCACGCCACGACCTCGACACCGATCGACACGTCAAAGCGATTGCCCTCGACCAAGCCCGTGGGACGCTCCGGGCTAATGATGCGAGGGCTCCCGTCCTCCGCCGCTTGGTCGGCCGGCTTGGCGTACTTGGCGTATTTGGTCACCCGGACTTTCAGTTCCGCGGCTTTACACTCGAGCGTTTCGACTTCGTCATAGCCGATCAGCTTGAGGCCTTCTCGTCGCTCTTCAGGAAGGTCGACCACGGTTTCATAGCGCGGCAGATGTTCAGGGAACTTGCGATCGCCTGGGGCGGGGCGCTTCTTCCCGCGTTTCTTCTGCTGGGCTTCGGCCTCATCGACGAAGGCTTGAGCCTCGCGGACCGCTTCTTCCAACGCGCTGATCACTTCCGGCGTGGGCTCCTCGCCCAGGTCCAAAAACAACTGCCCTTCGCTGTCGAGGCGTCGTTCACTCTTGCGGCCATAGAGTTGCTTCAGCAGTTTTTCGATCGTCAGGTTGAGTTCGGTGTTCTTTTCCGCGAGCTTGTCCGCTTCGGCTTTCAGTTGCAGCACGCTATGGGCTTGCTCTTCCAGCAGTTTGTCTTTGAGGGAGAGTTCGGTGGCGTGCTTTTCTAGCTCGGCCGTCTGTGACTCCAGTGCCACCGATTGTGCAGACAGCTGCGATTGCAAGCTGGCAATCAGCGCATGAGCGGCATCGA
>CAYVUI010000212.1:1913-2875 GCA_964454745.1 uncultured Pirellulales bacterium
AGGCAAACACACGAGGTTGAATCTCCTCACCCAGCCAGCTAAATCGATGTTTTGTACTAAATATCAAGCCGACATTATAAAGTTCTCTGTCAGGAGCGCAAGTCAAAGCCAAATGAAAAACGGCATCGCGAAAAGATTTTTTTCGCCATGCCGGTCGGTGTCATGAGGTGATTGAAGTTGGATCGGCTAAGCGGCCATGCGTTTGCGTCGCACTTTGGCGGACCGCAGCGAGACGCCCGCGATCCACATGGCCAATTCCACGTCATCGATGCAAACGTGGTTGTCGCCCGCCTTGGGTTGTGGCAACTCGACCGTCCCTTGTTCGAGCCGGCGGTACCAGAGCGTCAGTCCCCCGGTTTCCCACCAGAGGGCTTTGATGCGATCGCGGCGGCGGTTGACGAATAGGAACAGCGAGCCGTCCGTCACGCGGCGTCCCAGCGAACCGGTGACGATCCCGGTCAGTCCATCAAAGCCTTTGCGGAAATCGACCGGCGTGGTGCAGAGGAAGATGGGCGTGCCGGTAGGGAGTCCGCTCATGACGATGCTCCCTCCGTGTTGCTTGAGGTGGGGATCGCCACTTCGATCTGAACGCGGACACCGCCGGGCAGTTCGATCGTGGTCGTGCTGTGCGGTGAACTCACCGATGACGTCGGCGGTGCCGGCAATGTCACCGGGAGGAAAGCCGAGTCAGGCAGCGAGGTTTCCTCACCAAGCTCGCGTTTCCACTGGTAAAACGAGGGCGGCGAGATGCCTTCAGCTCGACAGAACTGAGCCACCGTCATGTCGGACTGTTTGAACCGCTGCAGTCGTTCGGTCCAACGCCGGATGGTTTCAGGTCGGGGCATGGGGGTTTCTCCGTGCAAGGGGCAACAAACCAAGCCCCTTCAGCCTAAAACCCGCGCCTAGAGTGGTTCTCTTGTACGGTTACAGAGAAACGCCAGCGAACGCCGCCGGTGCAAGCT
>CAYVUI010000213.1:0-2830 GCA_964454745.1 uncultured Pirellulales bacterium
CCAGTATACCGATTCAACAATAGTGCGGGGATAAAGTACCCACATGTTATCGTTTTCCTGCACAAGGTCAGGCTCTTCGTCCTTAAGAATCCTCAATCGTTTTTGTACTTCTGGCAACTTTTTATGTCTTATAACCAGGCTTCTGGTTAAAGGAGGATTCACAAACAAAACCCTGTTTCTTTTCGACATTTCAAGGGCGGTGTATTTGCAGGTACTTGCTATATTCAAATCCCAGGGTTGCAGCCCAAATACGATAATATCTCTGTTTTCTACCATATTGTTAAAATTATTTAGCTGAATAAACTTCTTTGTAAAGTTTCAAAACATCGGTTGCCATATTTTTCCATGAAAACTTTTTGGCTTGTTCAAAACCTTCTTTTATAATTATAGATTTGATGTTTTCATCTTCAAGCAGCTTAATCATTGCATCCGTAATTTCTTCCGGTTTGCAGGGATTAATGATCATGGCGGCGCCTCCTGATACTTCCGGCATTGATGAAGTATTGGAAGTAATCACCGGCACTCCGCATTTCATTGCTTCCAGCATTGGAATACCAAAGCTTTCGCGCAATGATGGGTAGAGAAATATCTCGCACTGGCTGTAAATGGCCGGCAGATCTGTGTTGATCACGTAACCTGTAAGTAAAATATGATCTATCAGCTTTTTGTTGCCAATTTCTGTGAGCATCCTGTTGAGTTCCTGTCTGTCGAAATCGAGCATGACCAGAGGTATATCTTCTTCGTACCTTTTTCTGAAATCGGAATATGCTTTTAAGACACCTATTGTATTTTTTTTGGGGTCTGTATTTCCAAGGTGGAAAAAGAACTTATCCGGCAAATTATACTTTTTCTTAACAAGTTCAAGCTCATTTTTATCATCAACCATCTTGAAATGTTCACTAACGCCGTTGTAAATGGCAACAAGACGATGGTCAGTTTCGGGCCAGCCGAAGAATTTTCTGATCCGGTTTTTTTCAAATCCGGATACTGTAATAATCTTTTTGGCACGTTTGATAATTCTGGGCACTACAAAACGTCTGTACATGTTTCCGATTTTCTGGTACCATGTTCCGGCTTTTTTAAAAATGCTGATGCTTTCGAGATAGATAATATCATGTAAAGTAACAATCACCGGAATTTTTGACCTGACAGGAGCCGTATTGCTTGTGCAGTGGAGTATGTCGCAGCCTTCTTTGCGGGCAGCCTTTGGCAGGGCAAATTGTTCCCATGTAGGATAAGGACCTCCTCCCAATTCAATGATCCTGAAATTATCAGTATCCTGAAGGCATTTATCAGAATCCGGTTTTACGAAAACAATATATTCATTTTTTTTGTCTATTTGTTGCAGGTTTTTAACCAGTTCAAGAGCGACCATATCCATGCCGTGTTTCTTTTCTCTGAATAACCTTTGACCTTCAATGCCTATTTTCATGATCTTTAATTTTTATTTCTTGATTTCTTTTTTGGAACTTGTATGTGTTGTGTGGATAAATTTTTTGTTAGCACCCCTTATTCTCAGCAAAGATACGAACATCAATAAAAACCCTCTTGGAAGAGAAATAATTGCCCGAAGCGTTTTACCATTATAAAATCGCAAGGGAATTGAAAAGAAGAACGCCAGGATACATGCGCCCAAAATACTCAGCCAGGCAATTGTAAAAGGTAAGGGATTGAAAATTATCGAGATGACTGCGATAACAATTAATAAACCCAGTAACATGATCCGGGGTGGCTGGATAAACTGTATTGATTTATCATAATAATCAATATTCCCGCGTGTAATCAGGTGATTAAGCGCGCTGAGAAAATCTTTGCTGAAATAGTGAATCTGGGCAGAAAGCCATCTTCTTCGTTGTTTCGTGAACACATCAGCTTTCTGGACTTTTTCATCGTAAACAAATGCTTGGTTAAGATAATCAATTGTAAGGCGTTCTTTTAACATTTTCAGTTCAATTTCCTTATCGAAACCGCCAACAGCTTTAATGGATTTCATCAGGTTTTTAAAATATTTATAATCAATACCCATTCCGGATCCGATACTGGCAGCAGACAGTCCTAGTACCCTGTGGCCTTTTCTGAAAATGTTGTTGTTTATTTCTTCGCTTATTGCATCCAATATGGCGAAAGAAGTATTGGTATTTTTGGCTATTCGATGCCCTTGTACAGCCGGAAAACCTTTTTCAAAAGCCATATTCATTTTGGTAAGGAATTTTTTTTCCATGATATTATCCGCATCCAGCACAACAGCTACATCATAATCCTCCGGAAGTTGATCCATTGCTTTATTTAGTGCTTTTGACTTGGTGCTTAATTCAAAGGATACTTCAATAACCTTGATGGGTAAGTCTCTTAATGTTTCAAGTGTTTTTTCCTGAAATGAATCGGCGATGACGATAACATCGTATTTGTTTTCGGGATAATCCTGCTTAGTAGCTTCTTCAGCAACATCACAAATAACTTCATCTTCCTTATATCCGGGTATTAAAACTGCAAATTTTCTTTGTTTGGAAACAGAAATTTGTTTTTGCCGTAACCTGAAAAGGCCTGCAAAACCAAATATGAAAATATACAATGATGCAAAACCAAAATAAACAAGAAAGATGTACTGTATAATTTTGAGTACGATCATTTTTTTGATTTTTTATTGTTTTTATCATTATTAAATTCAGCAGAATGGGGTGTGGGATTAAAACTTTTTCTTGCCTCCCTGAAATTCAGTATTGAAAAGAGCATAAGAATAAATCCTTGTGGTAATTTCAACAGGTGCTTTAAAGTACTGATGTTGTATAACCTTTTGGGTACGGTAATGGTAATGGCAGCATTAACCATA
>CAYVUI010000214.1:0-2798 GCA_964454745.1 uncultured Pirellulales bacterium
TTTTGGCTTTGAGTGCGTCGCTCAATACTATCAAAATACCTGTGAACGGTTACGAAACAAGAAAGGTGTCGTTAAGAGCACGAAATCAATCGATCCATCTGAAATCGACACAATTGTTGTGCCTGCGAGGGAAGAGGGTTTTCAGGAGACCTTTATTGGAGAAAATTGTTGGCACCATATTCGTATCCATGCAAGTATGATTCCAAAGATAAAATATATAGCGGCTTACCAGATACAACCTGTTTCTGCTATTACTCACATTGCTCCAGTCAAATCTATTGAGCAATGGAAAAACACCAATAAGTATGTGTTATATTTCTCAGGACCTGCAAAAAAGATTAGATCGATTAAACTAGTACCAAAAGGGTCTGTAAAAGCTTTGCAGAATTCGCGATATACGTCCATGGAAAAGCTAAAAAAAGCCAAAAACCTGGATGAAGCATTTTAAAGAGCTGTCCGGTTTGAAAACCAGAACTTCCTGGAACCGTAATGGCAAGGGTCGTATTTACCCCTGCCCGGATTAGAAAAACAATGATATTAAAGATGCACTCATTCACGTTGGACTAATAAACAAATGAGACGGTTAGATTATCAGCAATGACAAAAGCGATCTACAGACATAAGGCCAGCGGTGACATCTTTGCTCTGGAACTGAACGAGCAGGGCGATGTTATCGCCTCCGCGGGACCGCTGCTAAGCAAAGAACTCGACCCCCGGCAACTGGACTATGACAACTACTTCAGCAGCGAGATCAAGGTAAAGATCAAAGACTTCGAACTGCTCTCAAAGGCGGAGTACATGGAACTGCTGCAAAAATACGGCTTTAGCACCCAACAGACCCAACGGCACTTGTTTTAGAATAAGTTTAGTGGATATTCTTTTTGACATTACGGAAAATAGGAATGTAATCAATGGCAATATACAAGCTCAACAAAGAACATATGATCAAGTTGAATGAAACTTCTTTTTCCCAGGAACATATTCTCGAACGGGAGGACCTGCAGCGGCTGCTTCGGGACCAGATCGATGCAGTTTATCCTGACACTTTGATTATTGCAGAAGAGTTCAGTCAGTGGGATGACAGTTACCGCCGCATTGACCTTTTAGGCCTGGACAAGCAGGCCAATCTTGTGGTCTTTGAACTTAAGCGTACCGAAGACGGCGGGCATATGGAATTACAGGCGATCCGTTATGCCGCAATGGTTTCAACGATGACTTTTGACCAGGTGGTTGATACATATAAGGGTTATTTGAATCAAAGGGGTATCGAGAAGGATGCTCGTCAGGAAATCCTGGACTTTTTGCAGTGGACCGAGGAGCGGGAAGACGACTTTGCCGGGGATGTAACGATTGTATTAGTATCAGCGGATTTCTCAAAGGAGTTGACAACAGCGGTATTATGGTTGAACAAGCGCGACCTCGACATTCGATGTGTACGCCTCAAGCCCTATAAGCATAATGAAGAACTGTTTATGGATATTCAACAAGTTGTACCTCTGCCGGAAACATCTGATTATATAGTCAAAGTTAAGCACAAAGAGCAGGCTCAGCGGGACGCAACAAAAAGAAAGTGGGACCGGGAGTCGTTTCTGCAAGAAGTCAAAAAGGAACATGGTACTGACGCTGTTCTGATTTGTGAAGATATTCTTGAATGGAGTAGAACCTGGTCTGATCGGATCTGGTGGGGAGAAGGGAGCCGGTCAGGCAGTTTTTTACCTGTCATAGATACTCATGACATATGGTATTCCTTCTTTTCAGTCTGGACATATGGCACTATCGAAATTCAGTTTGGTGTGCTCAAAAACAGAGAGCCTTTTGCTGATGAATCAATGAGATTTCAACTGATGGAGAAACTTAACATGATCGAAGGTGTTGAAATTCCAAGAGATGGAATTACCCGTCGTCCCAGTTTTCCTTATAAGCAGCTTAATAAACCGGAAAACATGGCATTATTCAAGTCAGCGATTGAGTGGGCAGTGAATGTTGTGCGTAGTTGCTAAGTATTCAGCAAAGGTAATGTAAAATGCATAATGATTTACAGCAGAGAATCGATCAGCAATTTTGGAAATATGCTAAAACTTATAGTCAAACTGCGCCGCATGAGTATATTCTGAAAGACTGGAATACTGGATTATTCGAAGAGATATGTCACTTGATTGACACAGAAGGTTATGAAGAACTGTTCTACGATAAGCCATTCACATATTACAATATAGGTAAGTATAAATACTGGCATATCGGGACTGTATTAAACAGATGTGATATTGAAAATCGCTATATTTAGACATATAAGGCATGGATAACATGACAATTGAAGAAGCAGCAAAAATCATACAAGCATTTGAAAATGGAAATATCACAGAAAGATTTTTTGATCTTGAAGTTAATTTTCGAGGAATCAATAAAACATCTTCCAAATTGATGTGTGAAAAGGAAAATTTAACACCGTCCTTGCTGCAAGCAGCTTTCCAGATAAAAAGATTAGCTGGTCAAATCAATGTTCTGATTCATGGAGTTGGTATCTTAGCCGCGATACCGAAGATTTTAGATGAGGATGAACATATTGAATATCTATCATTAGGCGCAGGTAACACTGGGAGATTATTTGACCTTGAAACTGACAAGAGAATAGCTGAATTTAAATTTATCAATTGGCAAGGTGGTGCAGAAGCCATAAGACAGAATTCACTTTTTAAGGATTTTTATAATTTAGTAGAGTATGAAACTCATAAAAAACGATTTTTATATTTGTACTGTGTAATTTTTAAAGTTTTATAAGTCATTTATACGACTAACTT
>CAYVUI010000215.1:0-2793 GCA_964454745.1 uncultured Pirellulales bacterium
TTTGATATTCTGATCAGATTAGATGGTACGGTTATCAAAAGAAACAAAAAGTTATCGAAACAGGCACTTGGCACAGGTCATATGCTCTCCCTCGAAGAAGCCAAATACAGCTTTGAAGAAGGTGCTGAGGTTTTTATTGTTGGGTCGGGGATAGAAGGAATGCTTGATATTGCTGAAGATGCCGAAGAGTACATAAGTTCTCAACATTGCGAAATTATAAGGAAAGAAAAGCCGGAAGCCATTCATCTATATAACAAAGAAAAAAGAAAAGCAATAGGATTGTTTCATGTTACTTGCTGATTTTAAAAATGTGTTATCGTAATTTCAGCCTGGTACCTGTTTTGGGTTCGGTACTTTCGTTCAGGTCATTTCTTTTGTAAAGTCGTTTTAACCGTATGCCGTATTGTTGGGCAATGCCGTACATGGTTTCCTCTTTTTTTACCATGGGAAATTTAAATTCCTTGCTTCTGCCTTTTTTTCTTTGTAAATAAAGCATCTGACCTTCCCTTATCCTGTCCGATCTCTCAAGGTCGTTGTATTTAAAAATCTGCCAGGTATACATATTGAATTCATCTGCAATGCTCTCAAAAGTATCGTCTTTGCGGGCAATGATGAATTTCTTTTTATTGTTCTTGTAAATATTTCTGTTGTCGCCACCAGTTTCAATAACTGTAAAATCTTCCGCACTAACAAGGTAATATTTTTCACCTGATTTTCGATTCGGATGATCAGGATCTATGCGGGCAAGCGCTTCATCATCATAAATAAAAAGTTTGTTTTCTTCAATGATCTTGATCAGCAGATTGGGGTATTTGGGATTTGTTGCATATCCTGCTTTTTTAAGCCCGTGCGCCCACTTTTTATAATCATTGATCTTGTATTTGAAAAGATGTGCATAGCGATCCCGCGTAGTGAGAAACAGAGAATGGTCACGGAAGGACGCCTCAGGATTTTTGTATCGCCTGAAACATTCTCCCCTTTCGTCATCATCATGGTAAAATGTTCTTCCGCTCCAGTCGGAGTGACACTTGATGCCAAAGTGGTTTTTGGCCCGGCGGGCGAGCTTGCTGTTTCCGTTTCCTGACTCGAGTATACCCTGTGCAAGTGTGATACTGGCAGGAATTTTATACTCTATCATTTTGTTGATCGCAATTTCCTTGTATTTTTCAATGTACTCCTGTCGGGTAAGTTTCTGAGAAAACCCATGTAATTGCATAAACAAAACTAAAAATAATACGAGGATGCTTCTCATTTACTACTGGATTTTGATCAGGAAAAACACCAATTGCAAAAATATGTTAAGGTATAACGTTAGTTATCTTTCTATTCTTGTTTTATCCACAAATGAATGTTATTAAAATCTTTTGGTTATTTTGCAAAATGCTAAATGATTGATGATGGAATTGATTAAGAATTACTATCCGAATATTGGAGATGGCAAAACTCAGAAGCTGCTTAATTATGGTTTTTTGCTCAGGGAATGGAATGCAAAAATCAACCTGGTTTCCCGTAAGGACGCCGAACATCTGATGGAAAAGCATATCCTGCATTCGCTTTCCATAGCCAGGATTATTGATTTTAAACCCGGTACTGAAATAATGGATGTAGGCACCGGAGGAGGTTTGCCGGGAATTCCGCTGGCCATTATCTTTCCTGACAGTCAGTTTTTACTGATGGATTCCATTAGAAAAAAAATACTGGCTGTAAATGATATGCTTGAAAAACTAGGCTTGAAAAATGTACAGACGGAAATCAACAGGGTTGAGAATGTCAATAAAAAATTTGATTTTGTCGTAAGCAGGGCGGTAACAGCATTGCCAAAGTTTTTGCGATTAACCCGGAATAATATTAATGCCCGGTCTGTTAACGAGCTGAAGAATGGGATTCTATATATAAAAGGTGGTAATTTTGATGAGGAGTTGAGAGAAATTGACTGGCACTATAAAGTATATCCTCTAAAGGATTTTTTCTCCGGGGAATTCTTTATCACAAAGAAAGTCGTTCATATATACCCGTTTTGACAAAATTTTAAATCTTATTTTTATTGATTTCTGCTTTGCCCTTGATTTTTTTTGAGTATTTTAGCCGACCTCTTAAAATAAAACTTTCGAATAAAAAAAAGAAGCTATGGAGACAATTAAAAAGACATTAAAGGATTCGGCTGCCATGCGGTGGCTGGTGCTGATCCTTATCAGTGGATTGACTTTCGGTACTTATTGGTTTCAGGATTTCTTTTCCGGTATTAAGCCATTGATGATCACAGAGCTGGGTATTACCAGTACACAGTTTGGAACGTTGATTCAGTGGACAACCTGGGCCAATGTTTTTGGTATGATCATTATCGGGGGTATTATTCTTGATAATTGGGGAATTCGCAGAACAGGTATTGTTTTTGGGGCATTGGCCACATTAGGTGCTTCCCTGACCGCATTGGGAGCTGCGGGAACATTTTCTGATAACCTGGATACCCAAATGTGGATCATGATGATCGGACGTTTGTTATTTGGTTCCGGCCTGGAGGTAGTCTGCGTGATTGCCATGAGAACTATAGTTAAATGGTTTAAAGGATATGAGTTGGCATTAGCTATGGCGATTAACATGGGATTTGGACGACTCGGTTCAACACTCGGTCAGGCACTCTCAATTGACATCGGTGGTGGTGTCGTAAGCCCTGCAGTTAATTTTGCTGCTACCCTTATTGGAATCGGTCTGATCATGTTCCTCATTTATATAATGTTTGATGTGAAGCTCGACAGGCAAATGAAAGGTAGCGGAGATGTCGAGGAAGAAGAA
>CAYVUI010000216.1:0-2770 GCA_964454745.1 uncultured Pirellulales bacterium
TCCACTAAGAGTTAAAGAACGAAAATGAAACTACACAGTACAAATAGGGATTTTAACGATTATTTGGATTCTGCGGCATGGCAAAAGAATACAGCGCGTATCAAAAGGATGTGATCAGCAATTACTACAAGAACCTCGACGCGATCAAGCTGACCCGGCTCCAGGAGATGGTGACCGAGCTTTACCTGGCCGAGAGCGAGACCAAACGGGCGAAACTGTGGGAAAAAGTGGACAATGCCATGCGGAAAATCGAGGTGCCAGAGCCGATCCGCAGCCATATCATGACAAAAAAGGATATTACCATCCTGGCGAAGAACATTGAGCAATGGCTGAAAAAGTCTTAGTCGCGGGTTTATTTGCCCGGCTTCAATATTGGAAGATAAAAGACCCCAAACAAAAAGAATTTTACTTCGTACTGTTTTGGGGTGGTTAAATAGAAATGAAAAAATTCATTAGATAAGGAGATGTTTATGTTTGAGACACTGGATCGAATTTTTCTGGCAGGCTGGGGCGCAATGAGCATGACCCAGGAGAAGGCGGAAGCGATTTTTGATGATTACGTCAAAAAAGGCCAGGAGGCCAAGGAAAACCGCACCGGCTTTGTCAAGGAAGTGATGGACCACGCGGAAAAGAGCAAGGCCGAGATGGAAAAGCTCGTCAGCGAGCAGGTGAAAAAGTCGATGGACTCGATGGGCGTGGTGACCAAGGAAGACCTGGACCGCGTAGAAGGCAAGCTCGACGCTATTCTAACCAAGATCGAGGCCTGCAAGGGTCATTGATTGTCGTCCCTGGACGATTTGACACTCTTTTTTGACGGGATGGATTGAATTGCTCAAATGGGCCGGCAATTTTAAACGCAAGCTGCATGTCCTCGGGCGGTACCGGCATATTATCGGTGTGCTTATTAAGTACGGTTTTGAGGAACTCGGCTGGCATATCGGCAAGCGCAAGGTGGGGCTTGGCTCCGGAACAGCCCCTGACCCGGCTGTGTCCGAAAAGCAGGACCACCGCACACGTCCCCAGCGGATCCGCATGGTGCTCGAGGAACTCGGGCCGACGTTTGTCAAGTTCGGCCAGCTTCTCAGCACCCGCCCGGACCTGGTCCCGGCCGATATCGTTACCGAGCTCGAGCGTTTGCAGGACCAGGTGGAACCGGCGGATTATGACCGGATTCGCGAGGAGTTCCGGCGTGAGCTCGGCGAGTACCCGGAGAATGTGTTCGCTTCGTTTGATACCAATCCGATCGCGGCCGGCAGCATCGGACAGGTACACCGCGCGGTGACCAAAGAGGGTGACCAGGTGGTCGTCAAGATTCGTCGACCCGGTATCGTCCAGAAGATCGCCGCCGAGTGCGACGTGCTCGAAGACCTGGCGGGGATCATCAAGGCCGGATTTACCGAGGAGCAGGATACCGTGGACCCCCAGCGGATGGTTCGCGAGTTTACCCTTGCGATCAGCAAAGAGGTGGATTTCGATAACGAGCGGCGCAATCAGCGGCGTTTTATCCTCAATTTCCAGGACGATCCGACGATCCATATCCCGCGGTTGTATGACAATTACTGCACTGAGGGCGTGATTACGATGGAGTATATCGACGGCGTAAAGCCCCGAAGCCGCAAATCGCTCGAAAAAGAGGGGCTCGATCCCAAAGTCGTGGCCCAGCGGGGTGCGGACGCGGTACTCAAGCAGGTATTCGAGTACGGTTTTTTCCATACGGACCCGCACCCGGGCAATTTTTTCGTACTGGCGGACAATGTCCTGGCCCCGATTGATTTCGGCCAGGCCGGGCGGATCGGAAGCTTTGAGAAGAAGCTGTTTCGCGATGTCGTGATTGCGATTGTAAATGTCGACGCGGGGCATTTCGTCCGCGCGGTCGAGCGGGCGGAGCTGGTCGATGAGCGGACGGACCTGCGTGAATTCTCGCGCGTCAGCGAGGAGCTGTTTAACCGCTACTACGGCATGCCGCTTGGGGATATCCCCTTTGGCGAGCTGATCCAGGAGGGCTTTAATATCATGCGGCGGTATTATATTTATCCGCCGGCGGATTTTACGCTGATGCTAAAGTCGATGATGACGATTGAATCGTTTGCGACGTCACTGGATAAGGATTTTATGATCTTCGAGTACCTAAAGCCGTATGCGAAAAAGTTCAGCCTCGAAGAAATGAAGCCCAGCTCGGTGATTAAGAACGCCCGCCGGACGCTTGTCGGCGCCAGCGGCCTGGTGGCGAACCTGCCCGAGGATGTCAATACGATTCTGAACAAATTCCGTCACGGCAAGCTGCAGATGCGAATCCACCACGAGCACCTTGAGAATTTGAATTCCACGCTGGACAAGAGCTCGAACCGGCTAAGCTTTGCGGTGATTATCGCGGCACTGCTGATCGGCTCGAGTCTGCTCGTGCCCCAGCAGGGCATGGCCCTTGGGATCATTCACATGCAGACGCTGGGCGTGACGGGTTTTATCGTTGCTGCGATCATGGGGGTATGGCTGATTGTTTCGATCATCCGCAGCCACCGGCTGTAAAATGGAGGCGGGGGGATTCGAACCCTTCAGGCCGCCTCGCACACATCATTACAGAACGAGGACAAAAGTGCAACAGAAATAACGCAAAGTCTTTCAGATACAGACATTTACGAAATTTCACAAAATGCTGATTTGGGACAAAATCTTACAGACGCAAAACACCTTTCGGACACTTTTTTACACCCAAGTGTGCACAAGAATATTTCAAACGATCTCAAGGAGATCATAGAATGCTGGCCGAAAT
>CAYVUI010000217.1:0-2719 GCA_964454745.1 uncultured Pirellulales bacterium
CCCGCGACCCGCAAACTTACATTCTCCAGCGTCACACCCGCCAGGTTAGGCAGCCATTTTTCATCGAGAATCACTTCCGTCAATCCTGCCCTGGGCGTGATAATCTCATGGCCCATGGCTTTTGCGATTTTGTACCCATCCCCGGTACTGCCGGTCCTGGGCCAGCTTTTTCCCCCCGTACAAATAATCACAGCTTTGCATGGATAAGTTCCCTTTGAAGCCTCCACCTCAAATCCATCCTCTCGCTTTGCAATGGCCCGCACGGGGCAATCGTACTGAATCTCGGCCCCGGCCCTTTCGCACATTTTGACCAAAGCCTTTTTCACATCCCCCGCGCTCTGGCTGGCCGGGTGCACCCGCCCGAATTCATCCGTTCGCGTTCGCAGCCCTCCCTCTTCAAAAAAACGTACCGTGTCCTCCGGGCTAAGGCAATACAGACTCGGCTTTACAAAAAGTCCCGCCGGGCCGTAGGCCTTTACGAAATCGCCAATTTCCCCCGTATGGGTCAGGTTGCATCGCCCGCCGCCGGTCACCAGTATCTTCTTGCCCGCGATCGCGTTTTTCTCCAGGATCAAAACCTTCGCCCCCGTCTGCGCCGCGAAGATCCCAGCCGCTAATCCTGCCGCGCCGCCGCCGATTATGACAACCTGCCTGTCCAATCCATTTCACCTTAAAAAACTGAAAACCCAAAAAAAGCAGCAAGCCCGCCAATCAAAAAAGGGAACCTGCCGGGAAAGAAAAAAAGTGGGCCTGTAAGCCGAGTTCTGTACCCCGTTTCCGGGGCAGCGGCCATTTAACTGGACCGACGGTCACCCGCCGGCTCTCCCTTGCGGGAAGCGACCTACCCGCCATTGCCGCCCGGGCAAAGCGGCGAGCCCGAAGGCTCATCTGGCATACTTGGTCTTGCAGGCAGCGGGGTTTACCATGCCGGCACTGTTACCAGCACCGCGGTGCGCTCTTACCGCACCTTTTCACCGTGACCTGTGCTCTAAAGAGCCATCGGCCGTCTGTTCTCTGTGGCACTTTCCCTCGGGTTGCCCCGGGCAGGCGTTACCTGCCGCCGCGCCCTGTCCTGCTCGGACTTTCCTCTGATCCGCCATCGCGAATCAGCGGCCGCCCGGCCCACTTGTCCTTATTATATCGAAAGATACATTCAGGCAGTTCAAAAAAATGCCCATTTATAGATTTTCCCGGATTTTAACCAGGAAATGCCAAAAAAAGGCCTACATGCTGCTCCTGAAGTGCTCCATCATCTGCTGCATCATCTTGTCGGTCACAGCCTTGCGGTCATGGTTTGCCAGGCGCTCAGCCAGCATTTTACCCGCTTTTTCGGCCTCGGCCACCACGTCCGGTTGCTTCTCAATATCCGGGATCATATCCTCGGTAATCTGTACGCCTTTGCCGTATACCATCGCAGGTAGCCCAACTTCACAGCTTTCTCCATATCCACAGCTAAAGCAGCTCGCCGCGCCCTGCCCGGACACCTTCGCCACCGTCTCGATAAAGTTATACGCCATGAACTCCTCGATTTTATCCGCGCAAACCTGCCCTGCGCTGCCGCCGACACCCACGCCAACGGCCAGCTTGCCCCACAGCGCATTCCCCGTACGATGGCGAAACTGGAACCAACGCTCCAGCAGACACTGCGTCAGCCCGTTAATCGTGGTATAATAATTCGGGGCTCCGATCACAAAAGCATCCGCTTCGAGAAACTTCTCCCGCATCGGGGCCATATCGTCCTGAACCACGCAGACATTGTCCTTCACGCACCCCAGGCACGCGATACAGCCGTTAATTTTCTTGCCCCGCAGAGAGATCAGCTCATAATCCATGCCCGTTGCTTCCAGTACCTTTTTAACCAGCCGAAAACAATTGGATGTCTTTTCGCCCCTCGGACTACCCGAAATACCCAGAATTTTCATGTTTTTGCCCATTTCAGTTAGTTTCAGATTCAAATTCTCACCCCCCGAAAAGAGTGAACTTCCTATATAGTGTAATTACAACAATAAAAATCAAGTTAAATCTCTGTTAGAATCCGCGGCAAACCCCGATAGGCCTAAAAAAGCACGCCTTGCAGCCCCATCTCCTTTGCTTCCGGGCACTTCTGTTTAATCCATGCGGTAATTACCTCAGCAATATATGCGACCTGTTCACTCGTTAACTCCGCCCCTTTACCAATTCCGTGCCATTTTGCCAGGCACCCCCGACAGCACGTTGCCGTTGCGTGCTGGGCGATAAACACCGCATGGCCCCGCATCGGCGTCTGCTTGCCGTCATTGTCCGGCACTGCCGGCCCCAGCCGGTCCCGAACGATTGCCCTCGCCTGCTCGCGAATCCTGCCAAGTCCTTCCCGGACAACCACGCGGGCTTCATGCGGTTCCAGCGAAAAGGACCTACGAAACGAACTGCCCGACAGCTTCTCAAGCACTCGGCCGATTTTCCCCCTGTTTTCGTCGTCAAAGCTCACAAATCAGCCTCGGCTGAAAATCAACATAATCCGCACTCGTAAGCACATATTCCACGCCGTCGATCACTCCCCCGACCTCCATATTTGGGTTTACCCTGTGTAAATGCCCGAAAACACAGATATCCGCCCCGGCCTTGCCGATCAGCCGCGAAACATGCGTCGATTTCCGCTCCGGGCCGACAGGGGGGTAATGCACCATCGTAACCGTTCACAGGTATTTTGATAGTATTGAGCGACGCACTCAAAGCCAAA
>CAYVUI010000218.1:0-2630 GCA_964454745.1 uncultured Pirellulales bacterium
CACATTTCAAAATAAATATTTCACAATTGGAAAGTCAAAATTGTGAAATTGCTATCTTCTCAACAACAGGAAAACTTGAATATAAGAAATCAGTAACTCTTGTAAATGGTGCAGCTTATATTGAATTGCCTCCTATGTCTGATGGTTTATATCTTTTGAGGTTGAATGACAGGCAATACACCTATGCAGCAAAAATTATTATTAATCGCTAAAAACTTATAAAGATGAATAAGAATAAAATGTATTTCATTGTTACACTTTCTTTTCTGTTAGTAGTTTTCAATTTAAAAGCCCAAAACCCGGGAGATCTTTATGAGGATTTTGGTACGGATGGCATTAGTACCTTCGATTACCTCGGAATAGAACAGATCGCATATGATATGGTAATAAAGGATAATGATAAAATAATTGCAGCCGGATTACATGGTTCTCAGGCTCTGGTGGTGAGGTTTAAAGCAAATGGGGCTATTGATCCTTCATTTGGCTTCAATGGAATGGTGTTAATCGACCTTGGTGGTAATGAATATATTACAGCGGTTGCATTAAAGCCGGATGGGAAAATAGTCTTTGCAGGTAATGCCTCAAGTACTGTTTTTATTGGTCAATTATTAAATGATGGATCCTTCGATACCGGTTTTGATGTTGACGGAATACTTGAAATTTATTCATACAAGATGGAAGAGATAGAAGACATTGAAGTACTCCCGAATGGGAAGATTCTAGTTGCTGGTTTTAATGTGGTAGATTCAGAGGGTCAGGCTACAATTGCCAGAATCAGACCGGATGGATATATTGATGTCACATTTGGTGAAAATGGTTTCGCATATGTGGGTGTGGATGATGCTGGATTAGTTTACTATGCTTTAACAATTGCAGAAGATGAAAAGATAATTTCAACAGGATATTCAGTGGATTATGATGACGTAACAAAATGCATTCTTACAAAACACAATTCTGATGGGACAATTGATGATTCTTTTGGCGATAATGGTTTGCTTACATTTGGAGGAAGTGAACATCCAATGTGGGGCACTAGTGTTATCGTAGATAATAACAATAAAATTGTTATTGGTGGAATAATTGACTTTGGCTGGCCTGAAGATGGAGATTTATTCCTTCAAAGATTATTTTTAGATGGTTCGTATGATTATGATTTTGGATCGAGTGGTATTCAGTCCTATAATACTGGTGGTCCGGAAGAAGTGTTATTTTCCCTGAGCCAACAAGATGATGATAAATACGTCTTTACGGGGTTCACAGGTAACAAAATTCTTGTTTTTCGTACATTAAATAGTGGAAATCCTGACCCGGATTTCGGAATAGATGGGTATGTATTATTAGATATCAATGGTGGAGAGAATGTAGGTTATAGCATATGATTCCATAGTGATCTCAATATTATTGTTGCCGGATATAACAATCCCCCGGGAGTTCCATCATCTGATCTAATAGTTGTTAAGTATTATTCCGGCTTATTTGTAGGTCAAAGTGAATCCTCAAAAGTAATTTCTGATATTAATATCTATCCGAACCCTGCATATGACAATCTTAATATTGTTTTTCAGGATATGAAACCAATTAATGCTAAAATCCGAATTTTTGATGTGAACGGTGTTTTGGTTTTTGAAGAAAGGGGTATGGTAATTCATGATGTCTATCAGTTGGAAAACCTTAAATTAAAATCTGGTGTTTATTTTATTAAAGCTCAAACAGAGAAAAGAGAATTTGTTAGAAAACTTATCATTAAAAAATAAGAGACGAAAGAGACAAACCAATATAATTAATCAATCAGAGGCTGTCTCAAAAGTCTTCGTGGTAGATTGTTTAATACTTAGTGGTCTTGGTGGTTTAATTAATGTGTTGAGAACCTGTTTCTTAGGTTGTACAGAAAAAGATGAATATGGAAATAGTCTGCTTGTTGATGATAATAACAGAGTGGCAATAGGAGGATATGAATCTGGTAAAAGACATCATGCTATAAAGGACATTCATTTAGATAAGGGGGTATATATCCTGAGAAGTATTTCTGAGAAAGAAAGTATTTCTCCAGGATATTTATTGACAATTAATTATATTTGTTAATAAACCTTTAAAAAATAAAAAAATGAAGAAAAAAGTACGCTACATTTCATTTCTTTTGTCAGGCTTTCTGCTTGTAAGTTCATTGTTTGCCCAGGACCCGGGTGATCTGGATCCTACATTTGCCGATGATGGTAAACTTATTTTAGACTGGTTTGGTTTCGAAGAAGAGGTCTATGATATGGTGATAAAAGATAATGATAAAATCCTCTTAGCTGGTCTGATAAGATATCCATCAACCGGAAATTATGACCTACTTGTTGTACAATGAAATTCGGATGGCAGTAACGATGTGGGATTCGGAGCGTTGGGATTTGCAGCAGTTGATCTGGAAGGAGACCAATACGGAAAATGTATTGCCCTTCAGGGTGATAAAATTATTGTCGGGGGAAGATCTTATTTTGATGGAGAAGATCAGGGTATTATTGTGCGGCTTAATGAAGATGGTTCGCTTGATGAATCATTTTCCGGCGATGGTGTTTGGTATGATGATCAATTTACAAGTGTTACCGATCTGGTAATAGATAGTGACGATAAAATTGTTTTTTGTG
>CAYVUI010000219.1:0-2571 GCA_964454745.1 uncultured Pirellulales bacterium
GCGGGGGTTCGATGACCACCTTCCCGAGTACGGTCTTCATGCCGTCGAGGAGGTGGTCGTTGATGATGTCGAGGGGGGCGTAGGTCCGCATCGCCTCGTCGAGGGTCTGATCGAGGTTCTCCTTCTCGCCGTCGATGATGTGGGCCCTCATCCGCTCCTCGACGGTGAGGTCCTTCATGTCCGTCTTCGCGGCGGCGACGCCCTCGACGTCCTTGAACAGGTCGATCAGGGCCTGGAGCGGGTCGAAGCGCTCGTCGAATCGCTTCTCGTTGCCCTCGTCGTCGGTCCGCGGCTCGGGCAGGCCGGTCCCGCCGACGGACTCGGCGCGGCGGTCGTAGATCAGGTCGAGCGCCGCGGCCCGCTGCTCGGGCTCGATCTTGTTCAGCGGGAGGATCTTGCTGGCGTGGACGATGGCGCTGGTCAGGCCGGCCTCGATCAGCTCGTGCAGGAACACGCTGTTGAGCACCTGCCGCGCGGCCGGCTTGAGGCCGAAGCTCACGTTGCTGAGGCCCACCGTGATCTGCACCTCGGGGAAGCGCTCGGCGATGCGCCGCGTGCCCTCGATCGTCTCGAGGGCCGAGCGGCGGTCGGCGTCCATGCCCGTCGAGACGGGCAGGACGAGCGGGTCGATGAAGATGTCCTCCACCCGCAGGCCGTGCCTCTCCTGGGCGCGCTCGATCGCCCGCGTGGCGATCGCCAGCTTGCGGTCGGCGGTCCGCGCCATCGCCGCCTCGGGGTCCTCGTCGATCGTGCCGATCACCAGCGCGGCGCTGTAGGTCCGCGCCAGGCGGCAGATCTCGTCGAACTTCTCCTCGCCGTCCTCGAAGTTGGCCGAGTTGATGACGCACTTGCCCGCGAGCTTCTTGAGGCCCGCCTCGAGCGTGGCGATCTGGGTCGAGTCGAGCATCAGCGGGGCGTCCACCTGCCGCGCCAGCCGCTGGGAGATCTCGGCCATGTCCGCCGCGTTGTCGCGGCCGGCGTAGTCCACGTTCAGGTCCAGCACGTGGCTGCCCTCGCGCATCTGCTGACGCGCCAGCGACACGATGCCGTCGAAGTCCTCCTCCTCCAGCAGGCGCTTGAACTTCCGGCTGCCCGACGCGTTGCACCGCTCGCCCACGATCAGGAACGAGTTCTCCTGCCGGAACGCCGTCGGCTGGTAGAGGCTCGTGCAGCTCGGCTCCATCGCCTTGAGGCCGCCCGAGCGGCCCTTCACCGACCGGCCCTCCACCATCCGCGCCAGCTCGGCGATGTGCTCGGGCGTCGTGCCGCAGCACCCGCCGACGATGCCCACGCCGTACTCCTCGACGAACCGCTCGACCGCCTCGGCCATCGGGCCCGCCTGCAGCGGGTACTCCGTCCGACCCTCCACCAGCACGGGCAGGCCGGCGTTGGGGTACACGCTCACCGTCCGCGGCCAGCGCTCGCCGAGGTACCGGATGTGCTCGCCCATCTCCGTCGGGCCCGTCGCGCAGTTCAGGCCGAGCGAGGCGATGGGGTACTCCTTGAGCACGTGCGCCGCCGCCTCGATGCTGCTGCCCGTCAGCATCGTGCCCATCTGCTCGATCGTCACGCTCACCATGATCGGCACGTCGTCCGGGCCCTTGCCACGCTCGTCGAGCGCCGCGAGGATCGCGTTGATCGCGCACTTGACCTGCAGCAGGTCCTGGCAGGTCTCCAGCAGCAGCGCGTCGGACCCGCCGTCGATCAGGCCGCGGGCGCCCTCGCGGTACGAGTCGAACAGCACGTCCCACTGCGTCTGCCCAAGCGAGATCAGCTTCGTCCCCGGCCCCATCGAGCCGAGCACGAACCGCGGCTTGTCGTCCGTCGAGTGCTTGTCGCACGCCGCCCGCGCCACCTCGGCCGACATCTTCGCCAGCTCGTACGTCTCGTCCTGCAGGTCGAACTCCGACAGCACCAGCTTGTTGGCGCCGAAGGAGTCGGTCTCCACCGCGTCCGACCCCGCCTCCAGAAAGCTCTCGTGGATCGCCTGGATCACGTCGGGGCGCGTCTTGACGAGGATGTCGGTGCAGTTCTCGCACCCGCAGTAGTCGCCCTCGATCGAGAGGTCGTGCTCGTAGATCGCCGTGCCCATCCCGCCGTCCAGAACGAGGACGCGCCGGTTGAGGGCTTCAAGAAATCGGTTCGCCATGAGAGTCTCTACCCTGTCCGGCCCGTCCCGCCGCGACGCCCCGATGGCGCCGGGCCCGCCGGGCCCGCTCTTGCTTCATCCGTTTATCCGGATAAAGGGATAAAACACGCTCCGCCCGCCCGTGTCAAGCGCACCCGAGCAACAGTTGGGGTTATCGGACGCTTGTTCGGGGCCCCGGATCGCCGGGAACGGGCCCAATCCCGGCCGGTATGATCGGCCTCCCATGCCCCCCGAATCAGCCATCTCGATCCGTGGCGTGACGAAGCGCTTCCGCGAGAAGACCGCCGTCGACGCCCTCGACCTGCAGGTCCCCACGGGGTCCCTGTGCGGCTTCCTGGGCCCCAACGGGGCCGGGAAGACCACCACCATCCGGATGGTGATGTCGATCTTCCTGCCCGATGAGGGGGAGATCGCCGTCCTCG
>CAYVUI010000220.1:0-2570 GCA_964454745.1 uncultured Pirellulales bacterium
GTTCACGCGTCTCCCACGGACTCAGGACCACCCAACTCGTGCCACAAGAGAGAAGCACCTCCCCCTCCCGCACGACGTTGCAGCCACGCGCTGCGGCGGGGTGATCGAAGCAACCGCGCACAACCACGCACTGCGCCCCTACCCCGATCTGCTCGGCGGTCGCGCTAGTCACCGCGTCGAGCACCGAGCCGGTGTGCCCCAGCGCTGAGAGCGCCACGCGCTCTATCCCCACGGCGTTCAGGTACGGTTGGTGCCACTCTCCGGCAACCTGATCCTGGAGATAGGTGGTTGTCGCGGTAGAATGATCGATCCCCCACGTCCCACACAGCCGCCAGGTAACGTAGTCGTTGTTCATAGCAATGCGCCGCGCGGAGTCAAGCAGATCGCCGGCCATTGACCGGTACCACCACAGATGCGCGAGAGGGAACAAGTCCAGGTATGGCCACCCGACCATGGGCCGCACAGCCTCCCGGTCCAGCCCCGCCGGCGTTCGCTGTTGCAACGAGCGGGCACGCCGGTCCATCCAGCTCACCGCCGGGCAGAGCGGGGTGTCACGTTGATCAAGTAGCACCGTGTTGCCGCTTGCCGCGGCGATGGCGATGGCACCAACCGGCTCGTCACAACCGGCCGCCAGCTGCGTTATGACGCGTGCCACGCTATGGTAGTGCTGCTCCGGATCGAGCTCGAACCACCCCGGACGAGGCGAGTCGAGCACCGTTGGCGCGGACGCGTGAGCAACGACCACGCCGGCAGTGCTCACGGCTGCTCCTTTGATGCTACTGGTCCCCATATCGATGCCGATTGATGCTGCCATCACCCCTCGCTGTCGCATCTGGCGCCGCAGGTATGCCGGCGCGCGGCACGGCGCGTCACTGACCACGCGATTGTGCCCCGGCATATGAGCAAAGTCAACACTGGATTGTTCAATTCAATCACATATTGACTGGAATCCTGCGCGGGGGATAGGATCGACAGAGAAGGAGCAATTGTGCTGACCCACTATGATCAACACGTCTTTGCCAGGCTGGACCCATTTCTACCGCAGCGGATCGTGGATGTACACACGCACTGCTGGCTCAATCCCAACGAAGAGAATCCCATCATAGACTCACCTCGCGCGCCCTCGTGGCCGGTACGCGTTGCCCCGCAGAACAGCGTGGGAGAGCTCATGGAGACCTACGCGCAGACACTGCCGGGCCGCACGGTGGTGCCGCTGATCTTCCCGAACATAGCCGCTCCCGCAAAAGTTGCCGCGGCGAACGACTACCTGGCCGCCACCTGCCCACCGTACGATATCCCGGCGCTCTGTCTTGCGACCCCTGACACACCAGTGGCGGAGGTGGAGCGGCGGTTGGCACAGCCGCCGTTCGTGGGAGTCAAGGTGTACCTGACCTACGCCCCGCCGGAGGTTCCGCGCGAAGAGATCACCATCTTCGACTTTCTTCCGCCGGCATTGCTCGATCTGCTCAACCAGAAGCAGGCCATGGTGATGCTTCACGTCCCACGTGACCTGCGACTGAAAGATCCGGTAAACCTCGAACAACTGATTGAGATCGACCGCAATTACTCACGGGTCAAGACGATCGTTGCGCATGTTGGGAGGGCCTACTGTGCAGAGGATTTGGGGAGCGCATTCGAGGAGCTGGAGCACACGGAGAACCTGCTCTTTGACACCTCCGCGAACACCAATACCGAGGTCTTTGCCGTGCTGCTAAACAAGATTGGTCCGCAGCGCGTGCTTTTCGGCAGCGACCTACCGATCACAAAGATGCGGATGCACCGCGTCTGCGAGGACGGTCGCTATGTGAACCTGGTGGCTGCCGGCGCGTACGGAGACCTCTCCGACGACTCCCACATGCGCGAGGTAGATGGGCCGCAAGCCGAGCGAATCACGCTGTTTCTCTACGAAGAGCTGCTCGCGCTCAAGGAAGCAGCCCAGGCGGTGGGCCTGGGCCGCGATGACATCGAGTCGATCTTCTCCGGCAATGCCGAGCGGGTGATTCCCGCCCGGCCCGGCAGCTAATCAGCGTATGTGGGGGGGGGCACCCTCGACACTACACCGCGTTGCGGGCTACCTGCTCCCGGCGACCTGACTCGCGACTGCGGAGCGCGGCATCCAGGATCTCAGTTGCGCGCAGGCCGTCGGTCACGGTCGCGTACGCCTCCCCCTGGCCCTCGATAGCCTCTATCAGGTTGAGATACGCCTGAGCACGTCCGGGCAAGGAATCAGGAGCTACCACAATCGGTGAGGTACCGGAGGCGTTGACCAGCTTGTAGCCCTCCTTGAGGTAGATCATCCCCTCGCTTCCGATGATGAACACCGTGTGATGAAACACCGTATCCGCCGCCGGCGGCGGAAACGCCCAGCTCTTGGAGACCTCGGCCAGCGCACCGCTATCGAACGTGACGGTCGTCACGGCGTGGTCATCGCTCTTCATGCGTTTGGTGAGGTCACTTCCGACATACGTTACCGACGCGGCTTCCGATCCAATGCAAGCGCGCGCCAGATCCAAGAAGTGGACGGAGAAGTCGAAGATGGGGCCGCCGCTCTTCTCCATAGTGTGCATCCA
>CAYVUI010000221.1:0-2504 GCA_964454745.1 uncultured Pirellulales bacterium
TGGCAGAATGTTTTGTAAACGACATTCCTGTATTCAGGGATGAATATATTGCCGGTGTTCTGCCTCAGGAAGACTCTGTAACTGTTTTACTTAAAAAAGGCTGGAACAGCATCCTTCTCAAGACAACTTGCCACTGGGGAGATGAATGGGCCTGCTGGCTCAGTCTTTATAATGTAAATAATGAACCGCTGAAAGAAAGTAGAGGGGTAAGAATCAGTAATTTTGGGCCGGGCAACTCTTTAAAAAACTAAAGGTGGGTCGTGCGATCTCGGTAGCAATAAGCTGGAGTGGGTTGTAATGTATTGCTGCGAAAGGAATTATGTAAGATTTGGGTTGAAATTCAATTATAGAGTTCAATGCAATGAGTTGTCCAGAAACTACCATAGTATGGCCCAATTGTTCATGAGTTTGAGTTTTTTAAATGACCGCTATTTTCTATACTGAGTAAGAGGGAGATGATATGTATTATTAACCAAGTGGAGAAGGTCACATGAAATACTTTTACGTGTTATTATGCATTGTTTTTAATATTCCAGTATTGTTCGCACTTGATTTTTATCAAACTGACAGTTCCTGTTGGGTGTATCCGGATGCTCCAGCACCGGAATTTTTTTTGATTGAACCTTTGAGTACACCCAAGAATGCATCGATCCCTTTGACTTTCCTAATCCGCTGTGAATATAACACCGACGCAAAGGTGAAGGTCCATCGTGTGATTTCAAAATCCGGTGAAAATTTTTCCGGCCGAATTCGTATGTACAGTGTCAAAAATGTTCCAGTGGAGGCCAATTCAAACAATTCCGGAACAGAAGTTGGAAAAGCTCCGGCAAAACCTCATAACGTACAACTTGTACGAAAGGCCCCTTATGAGGTTGCAGAGGTTTTGATTGAGGGGGCATCTATCGAAATCAAGGCAGGAAAGAACGTTCTTGTTTTATGTGATATACAGGTTCGATCGGATTGTTCCGCGGGAATCTACAATGGTATTGTTGAGGTGAGTACACCCAAAGAAAAAATAGAGCATACTTTCACCTTCGAAGTACACGAAACAATACTGCCGGAAAGTTTTGCCCTCAGAACGTCTCACTGGCTTTCAACAGATCCCCAGGACCTGTGTTACGTTTCCGCTCCCCAATTCTGGTCAAAGGAACATTGGGATCTAATTGCCAATTCGGCAAAGCTGCTTTACGATTTTGGAGATCGTGTGGTGACTGTCCAGACCATTTTTTCACAGGATCCCATGATTCAAACGAGAATCAATCCGGATGGAAGCTATGATTTCGATTTTTCCCGCTTTGATAAGTTTGTAAAAATCTATGTAAATATTGGATATGAGCAAATTGAATCTCTCGCCCTTGGAGGACATTGGATTGGGCCCAGTGATGATATTTATGCGATTGAAAAAACATCCGGGGATAGAAAGCTTCTCTTTCCAAAGGGATACTGCACCCGGGAATTAAATGATTATAAGAAACAATATAAATGGCCGGAATACCGAGATCGATTCGCCCAGTCCAGGGAGTATCAGAAAAAATGCAGGGAGTTAGGTTCATTTCTGGCCGTATTTTTTGATAAGATGTATCAGCATATTCAGGAAAAGCAATGGACAGACCTTTATGTCCAGCAGTTGATCGATGAGCCCCGGACCGTTCGGGATTATGCCTTTCTTTCCCGGCTGGCTCGTAAACATCTGCCCGGAATTCGGATCAGCAATGCAATTCACGCCTATGGGGTGGAAGATTACGAAAAGTTTTCCGAGTATGTTGATATCTGGATCATGGAAGCCAATCTTCTCAGGCAATCAAAAACGCCCGGTATTATTGAAGAAAGGATTCGTAATGGAAGAAAAACAGGACTCTACGTGCTTGGAAAACTGACGGCATGGCCCAATCGTCTCCTGGACAGGCCTTTGCTCGATAACAGGATTCAGCCCTGGATATATTACAGCTATGGCCTGGAAAGTTATATTCACTGGGCCGCCAACCGATACCGGGGCGCGGATCCCTATCGATCTTCCATCGGCCCTCTGCCGGGTGGAGCACAGGATCCCGGGCATCCGGTCGGCAACAACTGGATCTTCTATCCCTCGAAGAACGGCTTGATTCCATCATGCCGGGCGGTCGTTTTCAGAGAAGGTTTGATTGACTATACTCTTCTCAAAATGCTTGAACGGCAGGATAAAGCCCTTGCAAAAAGCATCGTAAATCAAATTGCGGATAGTTTGACGGACTATCAGAAAGATCCGAGGGAATACCACATTCAAAGGCGCGAGATTCTAGAGGCTCTGGATCGCAAAAGGCAGGAAACGTCAAAGCCCCAGCAACCATTTGGCGAATAAAGCAAAACAAGGTCTGCTATTCTTGATTTGCGGCATATTTGTTGAATTTTCCAGGTCATTGTCTCGATTAGTCAATTGTTTTGTATTGAGACGAAAATGATCTTTTTCTATTATGACAGCGCTAAAAAAGCTCAAGAAAAGTGAAGGTGTTAGCCGATGGACTCTA
>CAYVUI010000222.1:0-2501 GCA_964454745.1 uncultured Pirellulales bacterium
TCGTTCGAAACCTTCATCGGCAGCGTCGAAGGCCGACTCGGGCATGTCGAAGTCCGCGAGCGAGCCCTCCGCGGCGCCTCCCGCGCCCGCGCCGCCGGCGCGGGCGTCGTCCCCGCCGGCCTGGCCCAGCTCGGGCCAGCTCTCGTGGATCATGTGCTCCATCTCGCCGTCGATCATCTCGTCGAGCAGGCTCCGCGAGGGCCACACGTCGCGCTGGTTGAACAGACGCTCGCGCAGCTCGATCGCGTCCGGCTGGTTCGGGTTCAGCTCGAGCGACCGGCGGAGGTTCCACATCGCCTCCTCGTAGTCGCCCTGCCGCGCCAGGCGCTCGGCCTGCACGTTCAGCTGCGCCGTCTGGCGATCGCGCGACCACGGGAGCAGGCCCTGGCGCGACCCGGCCCGCAGTCCCTCGATGTAGCTCAGCGCCCGGTCGCCCTGGTCCAGCAGGACCTGGTCGTTCATGATGGTGGGCTTGATCAGGAAGATGATCTCCTGGCGCTGGATCGAGTCGTCGTGGCCCTTGAACGCGGCGCCGATCAGGGGGATGTCGCCGAGCACCGGGACCTGCGTGCGCGACAGCTGGGTGTTCTCGCGGAACAGGCCGCCGAGCACGATCGTCGCGCCGTCCGGCACCAGCACGTTCGTCGTGATCTCCTGGGTGATCTCGTCCGGGATCGTGATCGTGTTGCCCGCCGAGTCGGTGGAGTTGCGGATGAAGCCCTCGGAGACCGACGGGGCCAGCTCCATGCGGATCATGCCGTCCTTCGAGACGAACGGGCGGAAGTTCAGCGCCGTGCCGGTGTCCAGGAACTCCACCGACTGCGTCGTGGCCGTCTGCGTCGCCGTCGTCGACAGGTAGCCGATCTTGGCGCCGACCAGCACGCGGGCGGGCTGGCGGTTCAGCGCCAGCACCTTCGGGCTCGAGAGCACGGTCGTGTCGCTGACCTCGTCCAGCGCCCGCAGGAAGATCGAGAAGTCGTCCTGGATGATCGCGGCCCGGAACGTCGCGGGGCCGTCGAAGTTCCCGGGGTCGCTCACGATGGCCGTGCCGCTGCCGCCGGGGTCCACGGCGGTCTGGTCGTCCGACCCGGCCAGCGAGAGCGCCGAGCCCAGGGGCCCGCCGAGCTGGAAGAAGTCGCTGAACTCCACGTCCGCGATGACCGCGAAGTCGATCCCGAACGCGTTGGCCTCGTTGAGCTGGGTCTGGAGGATCGTCGCCTCCACCAGCACCTGCGCGGGGCGGGTGTCGAGCTGGTCGAGCAGCTCCTCGATCTCCTCCACCACCTCGGGGAAGTCGTAGATCACCAGCGTCGACGAGAGGGCGAACTCCTCGTTGCCCGTCGGCGTGTTGCTCGGCAGGTTGAAGTCGCCGGCGTCGCCGTTGGTCTTGATCTGGCCCGCGTCGGGCGTCAGCAGCGGGCTGACGAACTCCGCCGCGTCGTTCGCGTTCAGGTAGTTGAGGGTGATGACCTTGGAGACCATCCGGCGCTGCTCGGCCTGGATCTGGGCGATCACCTCCGCCGGGTAGACGTAGATGAACGATCCCTTCTCGATGTACCCGTACCCGTTGACGTGCAGGATCGCGTCGAGCGCCTCGTAGAACGTCACGCCGTAGAGGTTCGCCGACACCGTCGCGACCACGTCGCGGCTGGCGACGATGTTCCGCTGGCTCTGCATCGACAGCATCTGGAGGACGGTGGCGAGGTCCTCGTCCTGGACGAAGAGGTCGACCGTCATGTAGTCCGAGACCTCGACGCTCGACCCGCCGTCGCCGGCCGCCGCGTCATCGGCCCCGGCCGCCCGGTCGTCGGCGGCGGGCGGGGTGAGCAGGTCGGAGACGTAGGGCTCGTCCGGCCTGGGGTTGAGCGGGGAGAGGTCCTCTCCCTCCGCGTCCTGGGCCGGCGCGCCGGGGGCCATCGCCGCGAGGGCGAGGGCGGCGATGACCGCGTGGGTGATGGGGCGTGGCATTGTGGAACTCCTTCGTCCTTCCTCCGCGGGGGCGTCGCACGCCGTCGGGGCGGGCGCTACCTCCTGAGAACGACGCGCACGCCCTGCTTCTCGAGGACGACGCTGCCGGGCTTGATCTCGACGACGGAGAAGCCCTCCACCTCTCCGCCGGTGCGCGCCATCGCCGTGGTGATGCGTCCTCCCGCGAGGACCTCCAGGATGGCGACGGGTTGCTGTCCGGTCATGACACTCTTGAGCCTGAGCGACTCCGCCTCCTTGCGGACGCGACGCTCGACCGCGTTCGGGTCGGGCGCCGCCGGTTCGCTCTGGCTTTCGGCCGGTTCCGGCTGGGACTTCGGACGTTCGGGCGCGGGCTCTTCCGCCTGGGTGGGGTTGGGAAAGACTGACGGGTTGGGTCGGAAAAGATCGCGCTCCACGGGCCCGGGAGCGGGCACGCGGATGATCGGACCGCGCGCCCCGAGCTCATCGACATCGCTGGCCTCGACCAGCCGATCGATCGGGCTCCCCTGTGTCGGCTCATCGGAAGCGCTCGC